>JAOUHJ010000010.1 GCA_029865225.1 Nitrospira sp. | reverse complement strand
GATTCACAGCCCTGCAATAAGTCATCGAGCAACGCATCCGTTTTTGTGTCTGACTTGGTCATCAAACTCTCCCTCCTATACTGAAGAGGCATGATAACCAGTTACACAGTTATTCTTACACCCTCCCATAAAACGATTGAACAGCCGGTCAATCGCGACACGGCGGCGGGCCTGTTCCTGCCGATTTCGTACGTGCGCGCCCGCGACCCCCAGGCCACGGTCGTCATCCAACCCTCGGACCACTTTGTCTATCCGGAGCGGCGCTTTGTGGAGACGGTCCGACAGAGCGTGGTCGCAGCCGAGGCAATGCCGGATCGCCTGCTGCTGCTCGGTGTGCAGCCGGATCGCTTGGAAACCGAATATGGATGGATTCAACGGGGCGCCCAGCTCAACGGAACCTCCACACACCCGATCCATGCCGTGTCGTCCTTCGTCGAAAAACCGGGGATCGCACAAGCCGATGCCGCCTTACGTGCCGGAGGCTTGTGGAACACCCTCGTGCTCACGGCGACCGTAGACGCTTTGTGGAAGGCAGGATGGGCCTGCTTTCCCGACCTGATGGTGCTGTTTGAGCGGCTGTGTGCAGCCTGGGGAACTCCGGACGAGGCGGGCGTCCTCGAAGACGTCTATCGAGAGATGCCGCAATACAACTTTTCATCCCATCTGCTCCAACGAGTCCCCGAGCGGGTCGCGGTCATGGAGCTGACGGGCGTGCTCTGGAGCGATTGGGGGAAACCGGAACGCATCGCCGAATCGATCCGCCGGATCGGCAAGGTCCCCGCCTTTCCCCTGGACTGTCTCGGACGGCCGTTCGCGCCAAACCCCATTCCGCAGAAGGCCGAAGAACTTCTCGTATCCGCATAGGGAGGTGCATGATGTTACGACGACACAAAGCGACGACCACGACTGCTACTACTACAACCACGACTCCGGTTGCCACGAGTGACGTGCCGGCGTCCTCGCCCACTCGGCAGGACATGCAGGACACGGATAGACTCCAAGGCACGATTGCCACCCGCGCCTATGCCCTCTACGAGGAACGGGGCTATCGGCACGGTTGCGATCTTCAAGACTGGCTGGACGCGGAACGGGAGATTCTGAGTCGCAAGCCACACATGGTGGCATGAGAGGGCCACACTGAATTCCTCCTCATCCCCTGCGTAGATCCTGTATTATTCAAGACTGAGATCGCAGGGGATGACACCGTCACGTACCTTCCTGCACCTCGCCGCAGAAAACCGGTATCTGTCCGGTCTGGCGTAAGCCCTGCGGATCATGCCATACTGACTCCTGACAATGATGGTTTTGGCACGACACCGACCATAGTCGCACGGCGTGCCGGATTCATCTCAAGATCTGAGAAGGGAGAACGGGTATGGCAATCTTGGCGATTATCCTGTCACTCATAGCCATCGCCATGGCTTATGTCGCGCTCCAGCGCACCGGAGGGTTGAAGGATCTCAAACAGCAGATGGACCATCTCACCAACAAGACCGAAGACGTCGCCAAAGGAGCCAGAGAAACGACCGCCGACATCTTACATCGTCTTGAACATATGGTACGGGGATCGGAGGCTCAGCCTTCCGAGAAAGACGAGAAGACTCCACCACCACAAGACACCGGGTCGGAAAAATGAAGACATGGGCAGCTTTCATCGGCGGATGCATACTGGGGTTCCTATCAGCGGTGATCATCGACCTCGTCGCTCCCGAATTGCTGGAGCCCTATACCAGACAATTTATTCCAGCGACTCAGATCGAGTCCGTGAGCGGGAGGGTCGTGAAGAAGGAACGCGAGTCGAATCGCTTACTGATGACCTTGTCTACGCCCAAAGGAGTGCTCTTGGCGACCTTTACCCAAAAGATCGAGGAGATCGACCTCCTCGTTGCAGAAGGGTACACCACGACGATTCGGCTGAGAACCTACTCGCCGTTCGTAGAAAATCCGGTACTCGAACGAGTTGAAGCGTCTACGGCTGATCAGGGGTCCGAATCGCGCCCGAGCGCACCGCAGTAGCTTGGATGGAGAGATATCATTCCGCATGGGGAGGCCGCACTGACACGGTCGGTCCCCGCCTCCTGGTTACACCGAACGGGTGGTCTCCGGCCAGAGTTCTCGGTGCACGGCTGCTCCTGGTGTTTCTGCTGTTCTGTTTCGTGTTCACCTTACTCTGGGCAGATCGCGACGGCTTGCGCGACCAGATCGACGGCCAAGTCACCTTCTCAGACGTCGTGTATTTCACCATGATCACCGTGACGACGGTCGGCTATGGAGACATCGTCCCGGTGTCCACGCGCGCGCGACTGCTGGATGCACTGGTCGTGACGCCGATTCGCTTCGGCATCTGGTTCTTGTTCCTGGGAACCGCCTATCAGTTGATCATCCGGCAATATATGGAGGAATATCGCATGGCGAAACTCCAGGCGAATCTCGACAGGCATATCATCGTCTGTGGCTTCGGCCATACTGGGATGTCGGCCACGAAAGAGCTCCTGGCACGCGGCACAAAAACCGAGCACATTCTGGTGATCGACAGGTCGGAAGAGCGCGTGCGCCTGGCCGGCACCCTGGGCATTGCCGCCGTTCAGGCCGACACCACGCAAGAATCCGTCTTGCGCGACGCCGTCATCGACAAAGCGAAAGCCGTCATCATAGCCGCGGGTATCGACGACGCCAACGCGCTCATCCTGCTCACGGCCAGACACCTCAATCCAAAGGTACGCATCATCGTCAGCGCCAAACAAGAGGAGAACGTCAAACTCTTCAAACAAGGAGGAGCGGACGCCATTCTTTCACCCGCAACCTTCGGCGGCTACATTCTGGCGGCGGCCGTGGATCAAGGACACATGGTGCAGTACCTCGACGATCTGCTGACCACGCGAGGCAACGTTGCCTTGGTGGAACGAACTGTCAGGCCCGATGAAATCGGGAAATCCCCTGCCGACCTACACCCCGACCTTTTGCTTCGTCTCTATCGCAAGAAAACCATGTATCCCTATTTGAATCTGGATCAGGCCGGCCCCCTTCAGAACGGGGACATCATGGTCCTCTTCACGAGTTCGCCGACCGATATGGAATAACCATTCATGTATCCACGACACAGGGGTGCGATTCCTCGATGGCCTTTCGCCGCTTATGCTCGTGACGACGCTCGCACCAGGCGTTCGATGGTGAGACCCTGAACGAGGATTGAAAAGACCACGACGATGTAGGTCATCGTGATCAGCACATCCCGATAGGAAGAGGGCGGGAGCGAAAGCGCCATGGCGACTGAGATTCCACCGCGCAACCCGCCCCACGTCAGAATCATCGTGGCCCGCTCGGTAAACTCTTGGAATAATCGGAATGCTTGGACCGGGAGACTCACGCTGACGAACCGGGCGAAGAGTACCAGGGGAATCGCGATCAGGCCGGCCTCCAAATACGCAGTCTTGAAGGTCAGGGCCAGGACCTCGAGACCGATCAAAACGAAGAGCACGGCGTTGAGCAACTCATCGATGAGTTCCCAAAACGTATCCAGATACTCCCGCGTCGTCTCGGACATCGCCAGGTGACGGCCCTGGTTGCCGATCAACAGACCAGACACCACGACGGCGATCGGACCAGACGCGTGTACTGCATCGGCCAGCGCATATCCCCCCATCACCAGCGCCAGGGTCAGTAAAATCTCGACATGATGCTGATTGATCGACTTCAGCATCATATACGTGAGATATCCCAAAGCCAGACCGATGGCCGCCCCACCCAGGGCTTCCTGGACGAATAGAAGGGCGATCGACCCTGGCGTGATGGTTCCGGTCTCTGCCACTGCAAGCAGCACGAGGAACACAGCGACACCGACTCCGTCGTTAAAGAGGGATTCTCCGGTGATCTTGATTTCCAGCTGCTTCGGAGCCTTCGCATTTTTCAAAATTCCCAGGACTGCGATGGGATCAGTGGGAGAGATCAACGCACCGAACAGCAGGCACCCGATGAACGGAATCGGGATTCCGATCCATCCCAGTAAGAGATACGTCAACGCACCGACGATGCTGGCCGAGACCACGACGCCCAGACAGGCCAACGTCCCAATGAACCATTTCTGCTCCAGCAGATCGTCCAGATTGATATGCAACGCGCCGGCAAAAAGCAGAAAGCTGAGCATGCCGTGCAAGAGCGTCTCATCGAAATCGATACTGCGGATGAAGCTTTCGGCTTCCGCCTGGATCCCATACCCAAGCTTCCCAAGCAGCAAGAGGACGAGCGACATCACCAGGGCGATAGCCATCAGGCCGATCGTCACCGGCAACTTGATGTACCGATGATTCACATAGCTGAACACAGCGGAGAGGCACACGAGAATGGTAATGGTTTCAATCAGCGACATATACAGGAACATCAAATCGGAGGGCAGTCACTCGAAACGTGTTCACGAAACAGACGGCTCCGGGACTGATTGATCAGCACTCGAAGGATGCCGTCGTTGGTACAGTGTCAAAACTAGGGTCATACCGAGCACACACAGGACGATCACCGTCAGTGCATAGATCGGGAACAGTTCCGTGCCTCGGATTCCAGTGGACGTCGGAAGAAACGCCATGACGGCAGTCGCCACACCTCGGGGGAACATCGCAGCGATCACCAGACGCTCACTCGATGTCCATGAGTTGCTGACGCGAGCCAGCCCTTCCGTCACCGCACCCCGAACGAGCACGACAATACAGAACAAACTCAGGCTCATCAACGCAATCTCGACGGTCAATGCGGAAAAATCGAGGATCAACCCCAGCAATACATAGAAAAACGTCCGCACCAGAAACGACAACTCTTCATGCATCCGCTTCATGAATTCGCCAAGGACAAACTTTGCCTGGTCCAACTCATATCCGATCAATAGGCGGATCGGCCTGACCATGTGCCCGACGAGGAACTCCATGTTGCTCAAGACGAGGCCGAACAAAAGAATCGTGATGGCTCCATTGGCACCGATCAATTCTGCTACATAGTACAGCACCAAAATCGCCGCCATGGTGAGCATGTAGGACAGCGCCTGCCCATCAAGCCAGGCTAACAACCGTGCCCACAGTGCCCCGGCCAGGAGCGCGAGCATGATCGCATCCCAAAAGGCATGAAACACCTCGCGAATAAAATGCCCTCCACCGGAGGTATCCCTCATCGTCCCCATCAAGGCCAACGCCAACACCACGACAAAGACCTCCGAGATGGCCGAATCGAGGCTCAACAGCACCTTGGTCGAATCGCGGAGCGACGGCATGTGCGACGTCACCGGGATAATGATGGCCGCTGCAGTTCCCCCCAGGATGGTGCCCAGAAGCAATCCGTGCAACCATGACGCGTGAGTGATCCAAATATAAAAACCCATGATCGTGAGAATCGTCAGGCCGAAGACCAGCACGGAATAGAGCAAGGCCATCGGCGTCTCGCTGACGACTTTCATGATATGGAGGTTAATGCCACCGTCAAAGAGGATGATCAGCAGTGCCAAGGTTCCGAAGTACGGAGCCAGTTTCATGACGGCGGTGGGTTCGGCCACATGGAAAACCGGTCCTAACAGAATGCCGAATCCCATCAGGAACAGCACGCTGGGAATGCCGGTCCGCTTAAAGGCCAGCTCCCCTGCAAGACCAACCAGGATAACCAATCCTGTCAAACCCAGTACGAGTTCAACGCTCAGAGAATCCATAGATCCATGTTCTTGCACACGACTCAGACCCTAATTTTCAACCGCATTATGCATTGCCCTTTTCATCCAGGCAACTAATTACAGCTGAGCGGACATATCCCCAATACCCGTTTGTCCCTAGCGGAAAAATAGATGCCATGGCACAATGATTGCGTATTTTTCCTGAACTCAGAAACACGAACTCGAAAGAGGACTTGATCAATTGAGCAGCCGCAACTCCCTCTTCGCCATGGATCTTCGGATACCCTTCGCGATCTGCGTCCTCCTATTGTGCTGGCTGACTGCTGTTCCCCTCTTTGCCGAATCGCCAGGATCCGGTTCAGGCGTTCCTGTTCGCCTCCACGGCGAGACCCTGTTCACGCTTCGGACCGGACTAGCCAACGTCGATGCCGTCTCCCGAGCAGCAGCTATTGAGAAACGCCTCGCTCGATTGACCAGAGCCACACCTTCCGTCATCGATAGCCTTAGGGTCGAGGACCATGAACAGACGGCCTATGTGTTGACGTCGGAGGAAGTCCTCTTCGTCGTGACCGACAATGAAGCCAAGGCGGCTGGAAAACCACGACGCCTCTTAGCCGAGGAACAGACGGAAAGGATCCGAGCAGCCCTCGCAGATTCTTCTCCGACCCAACCAACGCGCGACCCAGCGCCGCAAATGAACTTGCGGAATCTGCTGTGGGCCGGCGTGGCAACCGCGTTGTTGCTCTTCTTCGCCGTGGCCTCATATGTCTTCTTTCCTCGCCTCTACGAGGCACTCGAGGTCTGGCGTGACACACACCCGCACGCCATGTCGCTCCGTGGCTTGGAGTTGCTCTCAGCCGCTCAGCTCAGCAATGTCCTGCTGTTCTTCAGTCGAGTCCTTCGTGGGGTCCTCTCCGGCCTCGCCCTCTATTGGTACTTTCACTTCGTCTTGAACCTCTTTCCCCAAACACGGGCATTCGAGCGGAGGTTTCTGGAGGCGTTGGCCGTGCCCGTTGAACAAATTCAGGCCTTATTCGCCAATGGAGGAGGGTTCGTCATCGGCCTCCTGCTGGCACTGGTCGCCACAGGTTTGTTCCTGGCCTTCCTCAAGGGATTCCAGCAGCTGTTTCCCCGCGTGTTGGACAAGGTGTCCGCTTGGGGGTTTACGACGACCTACTCGCTTAAGATCCAGCGCGTGGAACTGCTGACCGGCGCACAAATCTCGGACGGCCTGCTCGGGCTGTTACGGGTGCTTCGATTCGTGGCGTACGTCTCGCTCACCTACCTCTACGTCACGTCAGTTCTGGGGTTTTTCCCCTCCACCCGAAGGCTCTCCGTCGAATTGTTGAACTATATGATCGAACCGGTGAGGATGATCGGTCGAGAGTTCATCGCCTCGGTGCCGGACATCATTGCCATCGTCATGATCATCGTCGTCACCAACTACGTCATCAAGCTCATCCACATGTTCTTCAACGGCATGGAGCGAGGGGCGATCACCTTTCAGGGCTTTCATCGGGAATGGGCGACCCCCACCTACAAAATCGTCCGATTCTTTGTCCTGGTCTTCGCTGCGGTCGCGATCTTTCCATACATCCCCGGGTCCCATTCAGAAGCCTTTCGAGGGATCTCCGTGTTTCTCGGAGTCCTCGTCTCGTTGGGCGCTGCGGGATCGTTCAGCAATATCGTCGCCGGGGTCGTTCTGACCTACATGCGACCGTTCAGCGTCGGAGACCGAGTCAAAATTGCCGATACCACCGGAGACATTACGGAAAAAACTCTCTTGGTCACACGTATCAGAACCATCAAAAACGTCGACGTCACGATTCCCAATGCACTCGTCCTCGGGGCACACATCATCAACTTCAGTTCATCGTCGATGCAGCCACCCCCGCTCATTCTCCATACGAGCGTGACCATCGGCTACGACACCCCGTGGCAGAAAGTCCATGAGCTGCTCATCGCAGCGGCCAAGAAGACGACGCACATACTAGAGACGCCGGAACCCTTCGTCTTACAAACCAGCCTCGATGATTTCTATGTCAGGTACGAGATCAACGCCTATACCGGCGCGCCAAATAAGATGGCCGCCATCTACTCGGAACTCCACCAGCATATCCAGGACCAGTTCAACGAAGCGGGCCTGGAGATCATGTCGCCCCATTACACCCAAATCCGTGACGGCAATAGAACCGCGATTCCCGATCAGTATCTTCCGAAGACCTATCAGCCATCGGGCTTGCGAATTTGGCCGTTGGGTCCGTCTCAGCTGCGTCAGGAGTCCCCTCCATCCGAAGGGGGCACCAGGTGATCTTTCCCCTCCATGCTCAAGCCACGGTGGCGGTTACCTTCTGCATGAGGCCTACCTATGACTGTTGAGATGGTCTTAGTGCTCATCGTCGTGCTGTCGGCGGTGATCCTCTTCATCACCGAGAAGGTCCCGCTGGATCTCGTGGCGCTGACCATCATCGCCGCCCTGATGATGAGCCGGATCATCACACCGGAGGAAGGCCTTTCGGGATTCAGTAATCCAGCGACCGTCACGGTCGGTGCGATGCTGGTGTTGAGCGCCGGACTGTTTAAGAGCGGCGCCGTGAATATTCTCGGGGCGGGATTACACAAACTCAGCCGGTACGGTTCGAGGATCATGACGCTCACGATGATGACCTGTATAGGCGCCATCTCCGCTTTCATCAACAATACCGCTGCCGTCGCCATGCTCCTGCCGGTCGTGATGGAAACGGCGCGGAACATGCGTATGGCCCCTTCCAAACTCCTCATGCCCCTGTCATTTGCATCCATGTTCGGAGGCGTCTGTACACTGATCGGGAGCTCGACCAATATCCTGGTCAGCTCCATCGCCGAACGGTATGGGCAGCCCGGACTTGGCATGTTCGAAATGACGCAACTCGGGTTGGTTTTTTTCACCGCCGGGACCGTGTATATGTTGGCAGTCGGCGTACGGTGGATTCCAGACCGCGGAGAGGAGGACGACCTGACGCAACGTTTCGCGATGGGTGAGTATCTGACGGAGATCGTCCTGCTCCCTGAAGCCAAATCCGTCGGCACGACGATCGCCGATGCTCCGCTCGGAAAGGATATCGACCTCGAAATTCTAGAGGTCCGGCGCCATGCAGGTCGATTGCAATTTCCCGGCCCCCACACAGTGTTGCAAGCCGACGACATTCTGCTTGTCCGGTGTAACGCCGCACAAATCACGCGCCTTCAGGAGCGGGAGGGGATCACGCTGAAATCCGAGATGCAGTGGCGCGATAGGGATTTAGAATCCGACGAGACCAGGCTGATGGAAGCTGTTGTGGCACCCTATTCCGTGCTGGACGGCAGATCGGTCAGAGGCATCCGATTTAAGGACAATTTCGGTGCCACTGTCCTAGCCATCCGTCATCACGGCGAACTCGTACACGAGAATCTCAATACGCGCATCCTGCGAGGCGGCGACATGCTTTTGCTCAAAGTGCGAACCGATTCGTTCAAGCGGCTGAGAGACAGTCCTGCCTTCGTCATGCTGTCGGATGTCGGCCTTTCAACGTTTCGACCCCAAAAACTCCTGACCGCCCTGGCCATTATCGCCGCCGTGGTAGGTGCAGCGGCACTCAACGTCGTTCCCATCGTCATCAGCGCCATCAGCGGCTGTGCGCTGCTCATCCTGACAGGCTGTCTGACCATGGAAGAAGCGTACCAGGCGGTCGAATGGAAAATCATTTTTCTGCTCGCCGGAGTTTTGACGTTGGGGGTCGCACTTGAAAAGACCGGAACCGCCTTGTTGTTGTCGAACTGGCTGATTGCGACGGTCGGGCTCTGGGGTCCCATCGCGCTCGTATCAGCCTTCTATCTCATCACCTCGCTGCTTACGGAGGCCATGTCGAACAATGCCACCGCTGCGCTCCTCACGCCCATCGCTATCGCCGCCGCCCAGTCGCTGGAGGTGGATCCCCGTCCGTTTCTCATGGCTATCACGTTTGCCGCCTCAGCCAGCTTCATGACCCCGGTCGGCTATCAGACCAACACATTGATCTATGGACCAGGGCAATATACTTTCAAAGATTTTCTCCGTGTCGGCGCTCCTCTGAACATCCTCTTTTGGGTATTGGCCACTATCTTCATTCCCGTCTTCTGGCCATTCCAGCCCGCATGAACACATGAATAACAAACAATGTGGTTCTTCGACCATTCAGCCAGTTAGAACGGAGTAGCCATGGATCGGATCTTTGACCTCTTAGAACCTTTGGGAGCCTTCACGCAAATTCCTCTGTATTCAATCGGAGACACGACGATCACGCTGGGCACGATGCTGTATCTGACGGTGCTGGTCGTGGCGCTCTTCTATATCACCGGCAAACTGAAAACCTGGATCGTCGAAGGACTGCTCTTGCGCAGTCAAGTCGAACTGGGTGTCAGGCACGCGGTCGGCAACATCGTGCGCATGGTCTTCCTGGCCTTCGGTCTGATCATCATTCTCCAAACGGCCGGTATCAACCTGAGCTCCTTGACTGTTCTCTTCGGCGCATTGGGCATCGGCGTCGGATTCGGCCTCCAGGGTGTGACGAATAACTTCGTGAGTGGGATCATTCTCTTGCTCGAACGCCCGATCAAGGTCGGAGACCGCATCGAAGTGGGTAACGTCAACGGCGATGTCATTAATATCTCGCCGCGCGCGACCACGATCGTGACGAACGACAACATCGCGATCATCGTCCCGAACGCCGATTTCATCTCATCGAAGGTCGTCAACTGGAGCTATACGAATCGGAATGTTCGCTTTAATTTCCCGGTCGGAGTTTCGTACGGCTCAGACCCTGAGCAAGTCCGCAGCGTACTGCTCGAGGTGGCGAGGGCTCACCATGGAGTCCTGAAAGAACCGGGACCTTCCGTGCTCTTCGACTCATTCGGCGACAGTGCGTTGAACTTCGTGCTTCGCGTGTGGACGAGGGATTTTTCGACAGTTCCCGGCGTATTGCGCAGTGAATTGTATTTTGCGATCAGCCGGGCATTCAAAGAGCAGGGTATCGAGATCCCCTTCCCACAGCGGGATCTCCACATCAAGAGCGGAACGCTCAACGTGCGGCAGGTCTCACCAGGCTGATACGGAGCCGGCACCTTCCTCCTGTCGCCTCACCAACAGGACCAATCCTGGCGTGGCACCATTATGGTGCCACGCCAGGATTCCGATGACCGATCTGCGGACTATGTCGCCGGGCTTGCCTCTTCCTTCCCTGATCGCATCTTGGATGCAGTCTGGGCCAGCAATTCTTTCTGTAGCGCCTCGATATCGGCTCTGGCCCCCAACGCAATCTCCTCGACTTTCCGCTCACTCTCCGGACCCGGCACGTGGGAAAACTCATGGCAGTCTTCATAGGCCTGTTCCGTGGTGCCGGTCGCCCTGATCACCGCACCAGCGATCACTCCACCGACCACCGCAATGACGAGCGTCAAGGCAATACCGGTCAGCTGCACGCCGGCAATGCCGGGCACGACAACGATGGCACAGAGTCCCCCGAGCAAGCCTGGCATTCCATGCAAGTTGTGGACGCCACAGGTATCAATCAGCTTGATCTTGGATTCAAGCATGGGAAGGATAAACACAAACCCGATGACGGACAACGCACCCGCGATCAACCCGATCGAAAAGGCACCGACTGGGCTCACCAGGTTACAGGTCGAGCCGATCGAGACCCCGCCGGCCAATGCAGCGTTCGCCATATCCACCATCGACGTCTTGCCATGATGAAAATACGTGCTGAGGAAGTAGGTGGCGAGCGTCGCCCCGCTCAAGGCCAGAATAGTGTTCACGATCGTCTGAGGCATTTCCTCAAACGGCACGATCGCCGTCGCGAAGCTTGGCCAAAACAACCACAGCACCATCGATCCGAGCATGGCAAATCGATCGGACGTCGGGTCGGATTCAATCGGCTGACTGCGTTGCTGCGCGGTCGTCAGAACCAGAGACGCGGCCAACCCAAAATACGCACCGAAGGCGTGAATCACGATCGAGCCGGCTGAATCTTGAAACCCTTTCGTGAGCCCCAAGCCGTTGTCCAGCACGACATATTCATTGAGTGCGTAGAGCGGCACGAGCAACAGGGTAAGTAAGGCGTACTGAAACACGCGTAAACGGCCGAGCACCGCTCCCATCGCAATCAACGCCGTCGCGACTGAAAATTCAGCCAACATCAGCGTTTCAACCGAATGGGCCTTGATCTCATGTCCCACCACTCCGTTTGCGCGGAGCAACATATACAGCGGCAATCCGGTTGCGACCACGAGATAGGTGCCGGTCGTCGCGCCGAAGCCATACCGCCTGACGAACACCATGAGAAATCCGAACCCAACCACCAACATGGCCAGGATGTGGATCGAATAGTTGTACTGCGCGACCAGGCGCGCTTCATTCACGGCACCCGCCGGTTCTTCGGCACCGACCCAACTTGTGACGCACAGAAGGCAGAGACTTGCTGCGCTGAGCACCTTCAACCAGAAGCTGTTCCGCATGGAGGCCTCCTTCGGCAGTGGGAGCATGTAGGGAGACTATGGGAGCGCAGTGTACCCCACTCCTCAGCGCTCTTGTCAAACTCTGCCTGGAGGATACGAGCAGGGCGAGCAATCTTCCTGGCGGCGGGAGTCGGAGAAAGTCCAACTAAGTAGGCGCTAAACCGTAAGAAATACCGGTTTCTATCCTCGCACTCCATCCCTACCGTATGGATTAGGAGGTGGGAGGGCCGAGCGCGGGAAACTCCAGTCCCTCGATCTCTTGAATGGTTTTTCCGGCTATTCCCTGAAGGTCTCCATACATCCCCGCCGTCGCCTGCATCACCCGGTCGATCTGTTCTTCCCGCTTCGCCCATTGTTTGGTAATGGCCTTCTTCTCCTTATCGAGATCGTCCTTCATCGTCGAGAACGCTTCGACGATGGCTTCGACTCGATGGCGAAAGCGAGGACCGGTCAGATATTGGTAGATCATTTCCGTCTTGGTTTGTTGGCCTTCGGACGCTTGTCGCGCCGAGGCGACCTCGATGAGGGTCTGGCGGAGTGCGAGCGCCAACGGAAGCACCGTCTTCGTATGGGTGACCCACACGTTCTCGACCAGGCCGAATGTCTCAACGTCTTTGGGCAGCGATTGGCTCACGATGACGGCGATTTCAGACTTGGCAGCCCGCTGATCTTCCCGCAACTTGGCGAGCCAGCCATCGCTCCAGTTCTTGGTCCGCTTCGATTCCCAAATGATCGTTCCGCAGGGCTGCCCCTGAGGCCCCACCACTCGCTGAAGCGCATCCCCGCCATGTTCGCCTTTGGGAACTGGTTCGATCGTGTCCCATGGAAACTTCTCCCGCAACAGCGCCTCCAACTCCAATTCCTGGACCTCCCCCTGAAGTTGTTGGGAGCCCTGCTCGGCCTTTCGTTTCAGCTCCTCGATCTGCTTCTGCATGGAGGCGATGGTTTGCTCTTTCTCGAGGACTTTGAGCCTCAGCCCGTCTTCAGCTTCTTTCCTGGCTTGTTCCCTGGTCGCCGTCAATCCCTCTTGCACCCGTTTTTCAACGGTCAATTCGAGTTCGCGCTTCGCATCGTCCAGCTCGCGCTGCTTGCGCAGGAGATCCGCCTGCACCTTTTGCGCTTCTGCCAGCTTCGCCTCCCGCTGCCTGATGACTTCATGCAGATCGGCGACTTCTTTCGCTTTATGATCCAAGTCATTCTGGAGTGCGAGCTTGGCTTTCTTCGCTTCATCGGCTGCAATCTTGGCACGCTCCGAGCGAACCTTCTCGTTTACCTGGTCGTCGATGGTTTGCTGCGCCTTCGAGAGCGCTTCCTCCCGCTCGCGTAAGACGGCGTCGCGTTTCGCCACGTCGGCTTCTTTCTGAGCCAACCGCGTTTCATACTCACGGCGAGTGGATTCGATCAGCGGAGCCGCGAGGGATTCCGTGAGTTTGATTTCAGTCTTACAACTGGGGCAAATGATCGTTGGATCAGCCATCGGACATCATATGACAAGACCTCTGGTCGTCTTATCAGCAAGAGGAGCTTACAGCTATTTCAAACAGAAAACACTCCGAAATTACAGCCCACATCCGGCGAGATGTTCACCGACCGTGCCGAGCGAAAGTCGAATGATTTCGTCCACGGGACGAACGATCTTGTGTCTCCCATAATCCACACTCCTCTCGCCCTTGACCACCAAGAAGTCCTGCCGTACAACTTGTACTATTCGTACGTTCAGTACAGGTGCGATGTCCTCGAAGGAGACACCAATGGCGCATCTTCCAGCGAGTAAGGCACGGCAAGGTTTTGCGGATACGATCAATCGCGCAGCCTATGGGAAAGAACGGGTGGTCGTGCGGCGACGTGGGAAGGAAATCGCTGCGGTGGTACCGATCGACGACTTGCGCCTCCTGGAGGAATTGGAAGATCGGATCGATCTCGTCGATGCGCGGGCCGCCCTCGCCGAAACGAGAAAGAAAGGCGCGAAACCGCTCGATGTCATTCTCAAGGATCTCGGCCTCTAATCTTCCATGGCCTATTCGGTCCTTCTCGCCCCCTCTGCGGAACGTCAACTCAAGGCATTTGCCGGAACCACGCAGGAGCGAATCGTCACGCGCCTGAAAGCCCTACGACACAATCCTCGTCCCCAGGGCGTGAAGAAACTCACCGGTGAAGATGATCTCTACCGTATCCGGGAAGGCACCTGCCGGATCATCTATACGATTCAAGACAAAGAACTGATCGTGCTCGTCGTGAAGATCGGTGACCGGTAAGAGGTCTATCGCTGAGTCCACAGTGGCAGAGACCTCTCTACCCCACTGTTTAGGTCTTTCTCCGCCCCCCTAGATGACCTGAGCGCACCTGGCAGGCCAAGACATCGCAGATCACCCGCGTGGCCATGAGACTGGTAATCTCCGCTGCATCGTAGGGTGGTGAACATTCGACGATCTCCATCCCGGCCAGCGGCTTGGTATCCGCGATGATCTGGAGGAACTTCAGCACTTCACGCGGCATGAATCCGCCTGGTTCAGGCCAGCCCGTTCCCGGCACGAAGGCGGCATCCAAGCAATCGACGTCGAAGCTGAGCCAAACTGCGTCCACGCCATCCCACGCGACTTCCAACGCCTGTTTCGCCGCATTTTCAATGCCCATCTCCACACAGTCGGTGACGGTCATAATGGTAGTTTGACGTTCACGCCCTGACTTGACGCCGGGCCGAGGGGCTTGCCAACCGCCGATACCGATCTGCACAAGATTCTTGGCCGGCACGTTGGGAATGTTCGTGGCGTGAAACCACGGCGTGGTATGCATCCGTTCATCGAGATCGGTATCCTGGGTATCCACATGTCGATCGAAATGGATGATGCCGAGCTTCTTCCCGTTCAAATGTTGCGCGACACCACGGACAGTCGCAAAGCCTAGTGAATGATCCCCTCCCAGCACCACGGGAAACGCACCGCTGGCGTAGACGTGTGCAACACCCTTGCTGACCTGATCGAACGTCTTTTCGATGTTGGCCGGAATGGTAAAGACGTCGCCGAGATCGCACATGGATACTGATTCTCGAAGATCCACCCCAAGTTCAAAGCTATAGGTGCCGTACAGCGCCGAAATCTTTCGAATCCCCTGCGGCCCAAACCTTGTCCCGGAGCGATAGGTCGTACCGCCATCGAACGGAGCACCAAGGATCGCGACGTCATACTCGCCGCATTTGCGCACATCTTCCACATATGGCGCTTTCGTGAAGGTATTAATTCCTGCGAAGTGAGGCAATTCTCCTCGGCTGAAGGTCGGAATCCGGCGATCGACGATCGAATCGGCGCCAGGCAACCCCAGCTGAAGGCCGCGAGCAATTTCCTCCTCATGTTTCGTCGTCGGGAGCAGCGCCTCGGCTTCGACCGCGTACTTCGCCTCCGGCCCGTATCGATCATGCAAAGGCACCTCGCCCCGATACTTTTTACTCTTAGCCATGAAGAGACCTCCTTACCTCGATGTTCCGCATCACGTACATAGAGGGAAGAAGATACCGATTTATGTCTTGGAAATCATCCATGAATAATCGCGAGCGTCGAAACGATGCCAAAGTGTCCCCGTTTTCTGGCCCTGCTAGACTCTCGCTCGGCCCTGAGTATAATGACATCAGTTCAATGGCTATGATCGGCCCCCTCATACTGCTCTTCGCCCTCTTGTCGCCATTTTCACATCCGACCTCGTCATGGGCCGGCGCAAGTTATGAGGACACCCTCAAACAATTGGCCGACGCCATCACTGAAGCCGCGACGAAGGCCAAGAAGCAACGTCTGGCCATTCTCGATTTCACCGACACCGAAGGGCAACCCACCAAAGTCGGACCGTTCCTTGCCGAGGAGCTCGGAACTCAACTCATGCTGGCAGGAGAATTGACGGTCGTCGATCGAACGCTCATCAACTCCACGCTGAAGCAATTCCACGTCGATCAGATCGACTCCGACCATGCCAAAGCCGTCCAGCGTGTGGCAAAAGCGATCCGCGCCGAGGCGTTCGTCAGCGGAGTCTCGATCGAGACTCCTGACGGCCTGCAGGTCACCGCTAAGCTGATCAATCCTTCGAACGGCCAGCCCATCGGTGCTGCACGAGCGACGTTGCCGAAAACAGGCCCCTTGAACTCGTTCTTCAAGAAAGAGGAATCTCCCCAGCCTGAGGTTGCCGCAGAACAGCTGCAGGAACCTCCGCCTCCGATCAGCTTGGGGACTCATCGGAACGAGTCCTACGAGTTCGTCGTGACGGCAATCGACAAGCGACAGGGTCGAGTGAAATTGGATGCCACGATTGAAAACCATTCGTCGCGCGACCTGAAGCTTCTGTGTCAGTTGCACGAGACGGTGCTGAAAGATGAACATGGCACGACCTGGCACCAGGCAGTCGAGGACAATCGGGAAGGTCTCTGCACGCGCGGCCTCGAATTATCGCCTCACCGGAAACGGCGGGCCGTCCTCATCTTCACCGCATCAGCGGATGGGCCGGGCACACAGTTCACCCTTCTCTTTTACGAAAAGTTACCAAGGCGGCATGCGTCGTTCACGATTGATGGATTGACGCTTGGACCCACAACCGGTCCCGTGAACGCAACGCCTTAGAAAGTCATTTATGTCGAATACGTTGAAACAAGTGCTCACCATTGCTGGTTCGGATTCCGGTGGAGGCGCAGGCATTCAGGCCGATCTGAAGGCGATGTCCGCCAACGGCGTCTTTGCCATGTCCGTGATTACCGCGGTCACGGCTCAAAATACCGAGGAAGTGACAGATGTGTTCGAATTGCCTCCCACGATCATTGCCTCGCAACTCGACGCCGTCTTCGACGATTTCGACGTGGCTGCCGTCAAGACCGGCATGTTGTCGTCTTCCGCCATCGTCGAGGTCGTCGTACGCATGCTGACTCCTCAGAAAGTCGCCAACCTCGTCGTCGATCCGGTTATGATCTCCAAGAGCGGCCATCCCCTGTTGCAACCGGAGGCTGTCGAAGCCGTCAAAACGAAGCTGCTTCCACTCGCCTTGATCGTGACGCCGAATGTGCATGAGGCACAGCAACTGTCAGGCATTGAGATACGATCATTGGCCGATGCACGACGAGCGGCGAAGGTGATTCACCAATTCGGATGTAAGCACGTCCTGATCAAAGGCGGTCACCTCCTCGACGAACGGGCGACCGATTTGCTGTATGACGGACGGTTTTTCAACGTGTTGAAAGGGGAGTTCATTGAGACCAGCCATACCCACGGCACCGGCTGCACGTTCGCCTCTGCACTGGCCGCGCATCTCGCTCGTGGGCGATCCGTCTTAGATTCCGCGCAGGCGGCGAAATCGTACGTCACGGAAGCGATCCGACATGGCTTAGACATCGGCCACGGACAGGGGCCCACGGATCATTTTTACTTTTTGGAACGCTAGGCAACTGCGGATGCGGGCACGAAGCTACTCGCCTCTCACATTGTGCTTCACAGGTTTCACCTGGCTCACCCTCGGCTCCATTCTTGGGTTGGCGATCCTTATCGGATTGGTTCGGGGTACTCCACTGCCGTCATGGGTGCGGTCACTCCATGTTCATGCAACCCTGATCGGCGGAGTGGCTCAGATCATTCTCGGCGGGCTTCTTTTGCTCGTCGCTCCACCTGAGTCGAAAACCAACCTAGAATCAGACGCTCGTCCTTTCACGTTCTGGGCATTGAACGGCGGCGTGATCGGGATGCTGCTCGGCTTTTGGTTGCATCACGATCTGGTTGTGGGCATCGCCGGGTTCGCAGTGATCGCCGGGTTTCTCTCCATCATCCGAGGCATATGGACGCGTGCGAGGCTAGCCTGGAACTCGTCGTTCGGCCCATCGTGGTACTACGCGCTCCTTTTTTTCGGCCTTGTCGGCGGATCGATCTGCGGAGCGCTCCTGGCCTTTGGGATTTTTCCAGAACACCACGGTTATGTACGACTTGCGCACATCCATCTTGTCGTGCTCGGCTTTGTGACATTGGTCCTCATCGACATGATGCACCAGATCCTGCCGACAGTCTGGAGTACCACGCTCGCACACCCGAGGCTGGTGCGGCTCACGACCATCTTCCTGGCGATCGGAGTGGTCGCCTTGATCGGTGGATTCTTGAATTCATCCGTTCCGGTTGAAATGATTGCTGGTGCCGTTTTGTTCGTAAGCGTTGGACTCCTGATCGGCAACCTGTTCGGAACGTGGCTCTCCTCCGCCCACACCGGAAGCGCCGCATCGGACCATCTCCTGGTCTCGACCTTCTTTCTCCTGTTTACCGTCCTACTCGGTATCCTGATCGGAGCAAACAACTTGTCCAGCCCGCCAGTGTTGCCATACGGCACACTCCACCTGGTTGCCTACACCCATATGGCATTCGTCGGCTTCATCATGAACGCCACGATGGGTGCATGCTCCCACCTTCTTCCCATTGCCCTTGCTGCGCGCCGCGTCGCCGGTCACAAAAAGCGCACCCTCTATTGCGATCAACTCACCGCCATCATGAACCGTGGGAGATCCATACAGGTTGCTACGCTTTCTCTCGGAACGATGGGGATCGGTATCTTAGCGACCCTCACGTGGAATGTCCCGCTGAGCTCGATCTATATCCACACAACGATGTGGACATGTTTCATTCTGTTATTGACCAGCTTTCTTCTCTTCGCCATCAAGCTGACCACCATGGTGGCCAAACAACCGGAGCCCCTTGCCTCCCACCATGAGTCGAGTCCTACGGCGAGTCCAAGCTGACAACGTGAATAGACCTCTGCCCTGTTTTCCCACCTGACCACGCCAGCGGATTCTGTTACAATCCGACCATGGAAGAACGATTCTCATTTCTCGATCCCCACAGCCATCGGGTCGCCGCTATCCTGACCAGGCCCAACAACGGAACGGATAAAGTCGCAGTGCTGTGTCACGGATTTCTTTCTTCAAAAACGAGCTCAACGAACAACGCGCTGACTCGAATGCTCATAGACCACGACATCGCTACCTTTCGCTTTGACTTCTTCGGGCAGGCGGAAAGCGAGGGGCCGTTCGATCAGATTACCGTCACCTTGGCTGTCGAACAGGCCATCGCAGCGATCGATTTGATGCAGCAGAAAGGGTTTCGGCATATCGGCCTGATGGGATCGAGCTTTGGCGGCCTGGTTTCGATACTCACCGCCTCACAACGTGCGGACCTGACGTGCCTCGCGCTCAAATGCCCCGTGGTGGATTTCGCAGAAGAGCTACGGTTGGAGTTTGGAGAGGAGGGCATGGCGCAGTGGAAGACAACCGACACGATTCCCAATATCATGGCCGGTGTTGAGCGAATCAAACTGCGCTATGCCTTTTATGAAGACTGCCTCCGCCAGATTGCATACGACCCCGCTCGATCCATCACGGCCCCGACCGTGATCGTGCAGGGAGATAAAGATGAACATGTGCCGCTTCATCAAAGCGGGCAGCTCTACGAAGCCCTACGAGTCAAGAAACATCTTGAGATGCTGCCCGGCGCCGACCATCAGTTCACGAAGGGCGATGATTTCAAACGAATGACGAACGTCATTGCCGACTGGCTGACCAGCTATCTCACCGAATAGCAAGTTGGAATACCCCACCCAGGAGTGCTGCCAAGAATCTTGGCGTTTGCACGCGATTACACGGTAATGATCTGACCTTCCGCAAGAAACGCCACCCGCTCAATACCAAGCCTGCTAATTTGCTCTTCAATCTGGTGACGATACGCAGGCTTCATGTGATAGGCATAGACAGGCAGATCGGGGCGCCCGAGTTTTTGAAACTCTTTGAGGAACAGTGAGGGGGTGAGGTGTTTGGATCTTTTGGCCAACTCCCCCAGTTCGTCAGGAAAGGATGATTCAATGAAGGCGGCCTTGAGGTTAGGGGTTGTCCGCCCCACGCTCCAGATTTCCTCCGTCTGATAGGTATCACCGCTATAGAGCAGGGCAGATCCCCGGTCCTTCACGATATATCCCACAGTCGGGACGGCATGGTTGACCGGCACGGGAATGACGTCGAGATGGCCCAACGTGACCGTTTTGCCGGGGTCGAGCACTTGCGCTTGCAAGACCGGATGGTCCTGATTTGGTATCTTGAAAAAATTCGGATAGACCTTGTCGTTAAAGACATGGTCGATCAACCCTTGAATCACTGGTTCAGTGGCCGCCACGACGACAGGTGCCACGAACCATTCGGCCAGATTGTCGACCAATAATGGCAGGCCCTTGATATGGTCAAAATGAAGGTGGCTGAGGAGCACGAACCGGATACGATGCTGTTCTGCCAAGGTAAGCCGCGTGCCGATCGTTCCGGCATCCAGGAGCACAGAGTCATCAATAAGGAATCCGCAACTCTCCTGGCGAACCGGCCTATCCGTAGCCTCCACGAGACAATCAGCCCCGTGGCACCCTAATACGCGTATCTGCATGGAAAGAGGTCCGTTTACTAAATAGATGGCCGACTACCGGCGGGGCCAATTCATACCGGTGAAGTTTTCGCGGGCAACCCCCACATTGCTCCACCTGACCATGTATATTCCCGTTCCGTCTGACATTCACTGCTGCCTCAGCCCTACAAATCAAACACCACCCGAACGGCGTCTTTAATCGGGTCGAGATACTTCCGCTCCAGAATGCCTTGCTTGTTTTCGATGCGTGATACGTCCACCGCCCGCAGTTGCTTCACGTTGACGTGCCGTTCCCTATCGATGCCATTGTCCTGGCTCGGCGTCACGTTCACGGCAAATGGCCAAGTCTTGTGGCCTGGCAAGAGCGGAGCCACGATCACCGTCTGTGATTCTCGATTGACCAAGTCGCCCTGCACGATTACACAGGGTCTTTTCTTGCGCGTTTCGGCCCCTCTTGTCGGATTCAAATCCACCCATCTGATTTCTAATTGTTTGAGCCATTCCTCTCTCACGGCTCAAGCCCGTCTTCAAGCCGAGCGTCCCATGCTGCCAGCTCCTCCTGATACGCCGAGTCGCCCGCTTCCTCGCGGTTGCTCTGAAGAAGGGCTCTTTCCAACGCCTGCTTTCTCTCCCTTTTGAGTAACTCATTGATATAGCCGCTACGGTTCTTGCCTCCCACCTGTTGCAGAAAAGCCATCGCCTCCGGCTCCAACGTAAATGTGGCTCTATAATTCATGCTCATACCTCTTTGTATGAACATTTTATCATACTATGGAGTATGCGCAAGCAATATGTTTTGGCGATACTTCGTCAGCGGATGAGATTAACAGGTTGTCGACCGACAGCGGCAGACCCTTAACATGGTCAAAGTGAAGGTGGCTCAAAAGCACGAATCGGATACGACCCTGCTCGCTAAGGTCAGTCGCGTCCCGATCGTTCCGGCATCCAGGAGCACAGAGTCATCGATAAGGAACCCACAGCTCTCCTGGCGGACTGGCCCATCCCTAGCCTCCACGAGACAATCAGCCCCGTGGCAACCCAATACTCGTATCTGCATCCATAAACTTCGGTTTAAAATATACAGCTGGTCACCGGCAGGAACGCTCGTGCCGGTTACTATCTCAGCAGCCAATCAAGTAGAGCTGACTCTCACTATAGGACGACTATATACCATGTTGGGCTCGACTGTGTCATGCGTGTCTTGGGTCGCGCCATCGGTCAGTGAATTTATATTCGAAGTGCAAGAGGCTGGTTACGGGTTGATGACCGGAGAAATCGCTCAGCGAAGAGAAGTGGGTCATGCGGTATCAGCACCTGAGTTGTGGGAGGAAGGGCTTCATGATGATCAGTCATGGCCTGCTCGTTTCCTGACCACCCGTCACATCGCGTAGCACTTTATGCAAGTAGTCAAAGAATTGAATACTAGGCCCTGCAACTGTCTCGCCTATCGCACGCAGCCTCTTCTTCCACCCGTCTCATTCAGGTTCTCTGCGAATGAAGACCACTCTCATTCAACGCTGCGCCGCCGATGCCTTCTCCTGTGCGAACGCCAGTTCTTCGTCGATGATCTGCACAAACTTCTCCATCGGCTGTGCACCGTTCATAAAACACCCACTAATGAATAATGAGGTAATTCCACTTAGTATGTTCCACTTAACTGCTTCATACTCTTACTTTAAGACTCTGGACATTCGGCCATTCCAGTATTTTGCCTCCACCTTCGCCTCTGCCTCTATCTTCTCGGTGATTCTCTGCGCTCCAACCCTGAGTGAACACTTTCTCTCATTACTGCAATGGAACACACGTGATTGGTTGCCCACCGGTTGGCTTCACCGTATTAGGATCAATGGTGCACAACTCAACTACGGTTCTTACCTCTCCACCATCGATACACTGCGGAGGGTCAACAGCTAGATTCCACGAAGTCGTGCAGTGTTGAGATTTCCCCTTATACTTGGTGGCCGTAAATGTGAGGAGTTGCCAGTTGGGATTCTGGCATACCACTTGCTCGTCCGTGGCATCCAAAGTGACAGACCCAGTACACTTTCCATTTCTTACACAGGATTGAAAGAGGGCAGTTCCCAGGAGAACAGCATTCAAGCTAAACGGCCTTCCTTCGGCCTTTGCAGCGTTACCTCCGTGGTTTATACAAAAGGCTATTCCTTCAACCCCACAATTATCCGCTTCTGTCGGAAAGTTACTGCTCGTTTCATTGCAATTCGGATTACTACCAGCAGTACTGATGGTTCCACCCACCGCCGCAAGGATTTGGCCCGGCGTGTTCCCTATGCCATTAACGGAAATGGTGTCGATATTTGATCCTGTTATCCATGCTGCACAAATCTTCTTTCCACCGATAACGGCACATCCGGCATGCGCCTCACTCCCCAAAAACGCCACGCTCATGACAATCACGCATACACCTATCAAAGTTACTGTTAGTTTCCCAGGCATAACAACCTCCCATCCGAGTGTAACAGTTCAAGCTCTGCCCCTTCTTTTCCTCACACATATGCACCACACTACCGCACTTTACGGAAACGCCAGCGTCAGTCTGGTAAAGACCAGTCTGTTCGGTTGGATGATGGGATTGCTTAGGTCTCGGTCAAAAAATTGGAACGACTGGTCGAGGAGATTTTGCACCCCAGCCATAAGGAGGCCATACCGTTTGGGCAAGCGATAACTTACACCTATGTCAACGAGCCAAAAAGTATCGCTTCCGGACTGGACATTGCCATTCTGTCGGAGAAATGTCCCTTCCTGGTTCCAGTAGGTTCCGGTCAAGAAAGCACTGATGCCCGATGGATGGAACACATTGATGCCTAAAGGAACACGATAGGTCGTAAGATCTCTTGGTTGATCTGTCAATCCGGCCGTTTTGTATAAGTCCCATATCAATTCCGTCCGAAGAGCAACCCAATCATGCGGGGTCCAGAACAAGTACCCCCGCCCTTGATAGTCATTCTGAGGCTCACGCCTAACCACCGGTACATTTGGATCGGTTAAATCTGAAAATGGAGCCTTGATCTGCCGGTAGGAATATTCTCCACCCGCGTAGACACTTTTGGTGAATTTCTGATTGAGTGCCACAGCGTAGCGCCAAGCCTCTGCGGAATTAATATCGTCATAAAATTGGTTAAAGCCTGCGACCTGTGTTGGTTCGATAGTTTGGTTCGCAAGCAGTGTTCTTTTTAACGTTCTAAACGCTGCGGCCCGAAGGGTCGTGCCTGGCAACGGCTCCCAGATAATACCGAACTTAGGATTAACTTGGTTCGTATTGCCGCCGGCAGGATCATCCGAATTCACGAAGTCTGCGCTGACGCCCGCAGTGGCTATCACATTAGGCACAGGCTTAATGTAGCTATACCCATACACATTCGTGTGCTTCACATCATTCCCGACCGAGGTAGAGAAGAGTTGTGCAGGCACCGTGAATAAACAATCTGGAGGAGGAGCAGGGTTAGGGGCAGCACAGAAGGATTGGATATTGCCTATCGTTCTCTGCACACCGTCGATATGAAAAGTTCCCGCCCCGATGGTTGTGTTGATGTATTGAGAAAGAAAGAGATGCTGTATTTCACCTGCCCATCCACTTTGAGGCTGCTGAACAGTGAAGAAGTTGATGGGAGCAGGCCCAGTGAAGGTTCCGGCAGAATCAAATGATTGATACATGCCGTTGGCAAGTATGATTGAATTAGGAGCTAAGTTGTGGCGCAGACCCAAACGATACGTATTCGTCTTGAGGGTTTCCCTAAAATTGGACAAGAAGTCATCCTCAAAGAATCGAAGACTATTATCCCCTCGCGTAAGCTTTCTATACCTATATTCCGCCTGAATGCTTGTATTTGGCGATAACTCATACTGCACAAAGGCATTTCCCAAATTATCCCTTTGATCCGCATTTGGTCGCCAGCCGTCAGTATAAAAGGTATTCCATCCAGCACTAAAGGAGGCCTTATTATAGATCCCGGAGACGATTGCTTCTCCGCCTAGCGTGCTGTTGTTGCCAACTATGCCGTTTGTCAGCACTGTCAAACGATCACGATTGACCATCAATGTATTAAACTCGTTGAAGGAGGTGGCTGTTGGTCCCAATGAGCTCATCAAGAACAGATTACTCACTGCTTGGCTGGGCTGGATGGGGGTTATATTCACCGGTTGAAGTAATTGAGATCTCAGTAGTTCGCTGACCCGTGCAATTTCATGCCTCTGCAAGGAGCTATAGGAATCGGCCAAAAAGCGTGCTGCCGTGAAGCTGCTAGGATCCGTGTTGATGGATAACCATCCCTCTACAAGTGCTTGGTATTGAAATCCGAGATTGGAATAGATTCGGCCCAGGCTTGCACTCCGTGCTGCTACATCAGAATCCATCTGAAACTGTGACCGGTAGACGGCGCGATTCTTATTCAGCTCAATCGCTTTCTCCATGTCCTTGAGTGCCTCAACTGGCCGGTTGGTGAGCTGCTTCTGTAGCGCATCATAGAAGAACGCTGTTGGATCTTTGGGGTCAAGTTCCTTGGCATTCTTGTATTCCCGCTCTGTGAGGTCGTCGCGTTTCTCCTCGAAATACGCTTTGCCCAGGTAGCTCCGGATCATCGCGTTGTTCGGATCCAAGCTGGCGGCGACTTCCATCTCGCGGCGACCCTCTTCCACTTTACCTTCCCGGAATTTGGCCAACCCTAATCCCAGTTGTGGCAACGCCGCGGCTTGGTCAATTTCATGCGCCTGTTGAAACTCGGCCTGCGCCTCTTTGGTTTTGACCTGCAAGAGGTAAGCGAACCCCAACACCGTGTGCGCGCGCTCGACATTGGGATTCAACTCCACGGCCTTTTTCGCGGCTGAGAATCCCTCGCTGAGTTGCTGCAGCGACAGATGCAGTTCCGCCGCCCGCGACCAAGCCAGGGCGTTGGTGGGTTCGGCCTTGACAGCCTCCTGGAGGCTCTTCAACGCTCCGTCGACATCGAAATTGGCCTGCTGGGCATAGGACAGGGCGATCTTGGCGGAGGCGGATTGCGGATTCGCCGCCACTGCGCTGGTGGCCAAGCCCAGCGCCTGTTCCTTCTCGTTTTGCACGACGGCGATGATGGACTGAAGGGCCAATGCGTCAGCAGACCGAGGATCGAGCTTGACGGCGCGATCGAGATCGGCTTTGGCATCGTCGACACGACCGACGGATAAGGAACGGGCGGCACGACCGGCTAATGAACGAGGATCATCTTCGTTCACCGCTTCGTCAGGTGGTAGGTCCATCACCGGCGGGTAGTACAGCGCCCACTGCACCGCGTCGCGCGGCTTCACGACGGTTTGATACGCCGGCGCTTTCCCTTGCTCTGCGACCGCCGATTGGCCGTTGGTGATGGTCAACGTGCCGCTCTCGTTCGCCGCAACCACCTTGCCTTCGAAGATCGTGACTTCCGCCTTCTCGTCGCCGACATTCACGACGCCTTCCGTGCCTTCCACACCTGCGTTCACAAAGGCGGTCTTGATGTCGAGGTTCCTAGGGAGGCGACTGAAGAAGTGCATAGCGCCCTTCGTGAGTTCCACGACCGAGCCGCCTTGTTTCTTGACGCCGCCGAGCGTCATCGTGCTGTTCTGATCGAGACGTAAGATCGGCTGATTCGAGAGCGCGATATCGGCTCTGCTTCGTTCTTGCACGCGAATCACGTCGCCGGAGCAGAAGGTGTCGTTCAGCTTGACCGGCCGCCACTGCGTGCTATCGGCGGAGCGGACATCCACCTTGCCCTCGACGGCCATGGCTTTTGCGATCGGCGGCTCGCATGTTGCCGCACGCGACGTGGCAGGAGAGAACAGATCCATCAGGAGGCTTGTGCAAACCAGGAGGCTTGAAGAAATCGCCCATCGGCTCGCCGTGGGTCTCATCACCTACCTCCCTTCTCGTCGCTTCACGACCGTCCCACTGTTGAATCGGCCGTAAGTACTCTGGGGGGCTCTGATCAAGTCGTCTTTCTGACGGCTCGACTACTTCTCCAGGTTCCTACAAATCCTCATGTAGGGGCGGGACCCTATCATGCCACTCAACCAACTTACAAGCATCACGACGAGGCGGCAGCATCACTTTCATTAGGCAACCGAATTACAACCATTGCGCCAGGACGGCAACATCACGTTGCTCCACGAATATGCATACGGTGTACCCATGCAAAAATGAATGTGAGGGGGGGGGAAGACGGGACCAATCTATTGGAGGCCCAGTGGTTCAGTCATGCAGTGCTGCGACAGTAGGTTGCACTGCTTTTTCAGTTAGATAGACCGACCGAACAGGGCACACCAGTCACTGGCGGGAGCTTCCGATCACAATTGTTTCCGCCATCGTCGTCAAGATCTTGATGTATCGAAACAGGTCTATTGTATCTAAACAGATCCTGTATCCGATTCGATTCAGGCCCGCAGAAGGTGGTTGGCTATGACGCCCTTTTTACGAGGGTTGGCGAAGTAGCTCTGAGGTCTTACAACGGAGGATAGATTCGTTTCAATCACCTACTCCCCCAAGTCTCGCGTGACGCGGCAGGCTATTTTTTCTCGAGAGTGACGACGGCCTCCCAGGGTTCTTCTGAAGGGGGACTCTTGAGATACTGCTCACAGAGGGCGAGATAGAACTGAGAGGGGCCATCTTTCTCTGTCACGTCGATACACTGCTGGAAGGCAACGCGAGCCTCATCCCAGGAACGATTTCGAAACGCCGTCAACCCCTCCGCAAAGATCATGCAGGTTTCACGTTGTGCCTGGTCCACCTGTTCTGAGCGGTTCACCAGTTCATGAAGCCCCAGCGGCTTGCCTTTGCCCTTGAGCCGGAACATCCCAAGTTGTCTGGTCAGCAGTCCGTCCAATCCTTGGATCACCTCGTCGCTCACGGCGATTTGCGTTCCAACATACTTGTTGAATCCTTCCACGCGTGAGGCCGTATTGACGACATCGCCGGTCGGCCGATATTCATAGTGATCCATAGCTCCGACCGCCCCGATCGTCAATTCACCAGCATGCAGACCGATGCGTGTGGGCAAGCTATATGGCGCCACAGATTGATTAAACCGGGCCACGGACTCGGACATCTCCAGCGCGGCCAGACAAGCCCTTTTGCGCAGAGCTGGATCATCGAGTGGTCCTTTCCAAATAGCTAAGATCGAATCCCCTTTCAGGTCCACGATCAGACCACCATGTTTGCGCACCGGCTGGAAGAGGGCTTCGAAATACTGGCCCAGGAAATCGCTGAGGTCCTTTGGCGTCATCTTCTCTGATAGCGCAGTGTAGTCGCCGGCATCGGTAAACAAGCAGGTTCCGTAGACCACCTGGGTCGTGCCCTTGATGTTCGCCATGTCCTTGGCCAATTGATCAACGACATCGTTCGGCAAGTAGAGACCGAACGCGTTGCGGATGTTCTTGCGTTCACGTTCCGATTCGGCATAGTTCCAGAGGACCGCGCCGCCGAACCCGATCGGCAACTGCACGAGGAGGGGGAGCACAAGCGGATACCATTGCTGGCCGGACTGAAATTGGTATGCAGCGAGAGCCAAATAGAGCCCGGCAATACCGAACATCGCCCCGGCGGCCATGCTGATGGGGAGCAGCCGG
Source organism: Nitrospira sp. (assembly GCA_029865225.1). Classification (GTDB taxonomy): domain Bacteria; phylum Nitrospirota; class Nitrospiria; order Nitrospirales; family Nitrospiraceae; genus Nitrospira_D. Next base: position 43,838 of record JAOUHJ010000010.1, on the reverse strand, counting down.
CAGAGCACTCCGACGATAATCCCCCAAGACAGCAACAGCCCGATATGAGCCGGCAAGCTGATCGGCACGATCGTCGCGTCATCGAGAATGTTCAGAAAGGCGCTTGCGGCGATTTCCACTCCGCCGATGAATACCCCGTTTCCCTGCGAGAACACGGTGTAAAAGCTGTCCTTTCGTTCTGCGAGCAGAACCTCCGAAAGGCCGACAAAAACCGCTCTCCCCTTCACAACATCGAAAGCTGGTCCTGACTCCGTTCCAATCTGCAGCGCCTGATGATAAGGGATCGTGGGAATCGTGCCGGGCGGCCCATAGAAGTTGATATACCGGCTGGCTTCTCCCCCGTAGATATTGATCAATGCCTTCAGCCGACGATACCGGTCCTCGTCCTTCGCGCGCAGACCCGACCGCTCTAATTCCTCACGCACCTTCCCGCCCAGCAACGGATCTCCTTCAAAGAGGTCTCGCAGGTCACGGATCATCCCTACAAGTCCCCGTGTGATCCGCTCCTTCTCAACATCGGCAGGCACTCTTTCCGCATAGGCCGGGGTAACCTGTTTCACCAACTGCACCAAATCTCCGAACTCCTCCCACCCGTACAGCTGCAATGCCGCGACCGGAAAAGTCGGAACATCACCAGCTCCCTGCTGGAACGTCCAATACTGATTCACCTTGAATGGAATCCTGGGTAGGACGAATGGCGCCGTTCCCGTTGCCGCCTGCGCGAACGGCTCAAACGGCTTGGTGAGCTTCACGATGGTGGTGGTGTCGGATACATCATTCCCAGCCGATGAAGTCGGAATATCCTTCGCCCTCATGGCGTCGGCGAGGACCACATTCCCGGCGCGGCGAATCGCCTGTTCGAACAGATGATCGTCTTCCGTTACCTTCGGCTCGATAAAATGCACGTCGAAGGTAATGGCCTTGGCGCCTGCTCGCTCGAGAGTGTCGACAAGTCTCGCATGAACAGAGCGAGGCCACTTGTCAGGGTTGTCCGGGATTGTGAGGTTTTCTGCAGAGTCTCTGTCGATACTGACGACGACGGCTTCCGTGGGCGGTTGTTGAATACCTCTCAACTTGAAGAAAAGATCGAGACCAAGATCCTCCTCAAAACTTCTCGCCATGTGCGTGAAGCTGAGGACGAGCCCCATGAGCCCGACTGCACAGCCCCATGCGAGCGCTTTGAATATTCTCGTCATCGCTTCAAAGTTGAGTCGGTTACTGAAACACTCATCTTAGGTCGGCCAGGATGCCCTATCTGCTGTCCGCAGGTGCTGATGCCTCGGAAACGATCGCCCAGACAGGAACTGTTCGACTCCAGGTCGTATCGAGCGATCTTGTGTCCGCTACGGCTTGAAAAAGCTTCCGTACTTACCACCGACTGCCTACTGGGCGCAACTGGTCGTGAGCAAACGTCCACCACATCAACCAATGCCACTGCGCAAGAGTTGGATTCACTTTTCCCATCATTGGCGCTATCATGGGCGCCGCGAAACCGGTTAGACTCGTTCAACAACTTCCTGCGCATGCATGTTCAAGCGAACTCACCTCGCTTGAATTGGGAGGGCCCCCTTCCGATATACGTTGTCGAACATATCCATGATTCCATACTACTGGACGTGGCGCGGGCTTACTTCAAGCACCTTAACGAAGGTCTCTGCTGGTACCATGAATTCATCAGTTAGCCTGACTATGACAGCAGCGATGTCCCGACGGCCACTCGGACAGATTACAGTGGCCATCACTAGGAAGACCCCGATCCATGCACTTTGATATCACCACAGCCATCGGTTTTCTCGGCGGTGCGTTTTATCTTGCCAGTCACTATCAGAAAGACATGGTGTCTCTGCGGGTACTGGCCTTGGCTAGCAATGTCTTATTCCTCATCTTCGGTCTACTGCACGCGCATTTCGACATCATGGAGATGGTCAGGATGCCGGAAAACATTTTGAACGCGATCCTGTTACCGGTGAATGCCAAACGGCTGAGTGAAATCCTCCGACTGACAAAGCAAATCGAACAGGCCACCGTGGCTTCGCCCATTTCGGAATGGCTGTTGCCGCATATGCATCTCAGGAAACACAAAGCCGGTGAAGTGCTTTTCAGAAGAGGTGACAGGGCTCACGAGATTCTCTACGTGGCGGCGGGACGCCTCAAGCTTCAGGAAGTTGGCCACTACATCGAGGCCGGTGAGTTGATCGGCGAGATCGGGCTGTTCTCCGCAGAGCGGGCGCGCACGATGACCGTGATCTGCGATACCGACTGCGAGTTATACGAGATGACGGACGAGATGATTTATCACCTGTACTACCAGAATCCGAAGCTGGGCTTCTTTTTCATGCGGTTGATTGTCGAACGGTTGCTGCGTGATGTGAAGCGTGGCGCGGTTGAGATCGAGGAGGAAAAGTAGTTGCACGGTACCTCACGGCATCCATGCCCTGTTTCTCAGCGAGACGTTACTTTGAAGGTATCACCGGCTGTACTACCAGAATCCAAAACTCGGTTTCTTTTTCATGAGGTTGATCGTCGAACGGCTGTTGCGAGACATACGCCGTGGCACCCCCCAGTAGGTTTCCCCTGGGAATGGTTGGCAATGCCAAAAGAGCTGTTCCCGATGGTCAAGCAGAACGCCCAGCAGAACTGTCAATGAACGGCGAGCCGTCAAACACAGGACATCGTAAGGCTGAATACCCTCTTGCAGGTAATGGGTCCATCAGTGATAATGGCCTCGCCATGAGCAGTGTGCTGAAGTCTCGGTCTTTTGTACACCGGCTTGAAAGTTCGCTGATATCCTTCGGGATGTCGGTGTTTGCTTACCTGCTTGAGCGAATGATCCTACGCTCGCTCAAAAAAAGTGGGACGAAGCGGTGAGGTTGACAGGTGGCTTCTGGACCACCTGAGTTTTACCGTCCGCGCATCAGATCGAGAACCAATCCAACAATCAGCAGTCCGGCGACGATCCCGAACGAGACCGGGACCCAATCCGCAGTTGTGGCTGAAGTCGCCGTGAGTCCACTGGCAACAATGCTTGCGGTAGCGGTCAGACCCACTGCCAGACGCCGACCGGCACGGCGAACCGTATCCTCGAGTGAGTTGGCCTTAAAATTGACGACGAGCTTCTGACCTGGACGGGCGCCGATGAGGTGTTCTATCGCTTCGACGACCCGCTCTGCTCGCACTTTCAACTTCTGCGATTGATACACCAACGCTCTGGGATCCAGGGTAGCGCTCACACGCTTCAGCATCGATCGCATCAAAAACTTTCCCGCCACATCATACGGATCGAGCTTGGGATCCAGTTGCGCCGTCGCAAGTTGGACCTGCGCAAGCGCCTTGGCCGCAAGCGTCAACGACGCCGGCAGTGGCACTCCGTGCCGAACCCCGATCGCACTCATTTCTTGAAGAAGCGGTCCGATCTGCATGTCCGCCAGAACTGTCTTGCGGTATCTCGAGAGCAGGTCGCCTATTTCACGTTGAAACTGCGGTACATCTAAATCGCTCCGATCAAGCGACCCGGCCATCATCAGAATGATGTCGCTCAGGAACACCGTATCTTCTTTCCACAACGCCATCAGGAGTAACAACAGGTGCTCACGCACATTCGCATCCACCGCCCCAACCATACCGAAATCCAGGAGATAGATCCGGTCCTTCCACCACATGAGGTTGCCGGGATGAGGATCGGCATGAAAAAACCCCTCGACGATGATCTGTTTATAGAAACTTTCCAGAAGCTGGCGGGCGGCTTCAACGCGCTCCGGACCGTCCGGCGCCTGGGAAATTTGCACACCCTGAATCTCTTCCATCACCAACAGTCGGCCGGTCGACAGCTCTCGATACACGGACGGGACCGCCAAGCGATCATAGTCTGCAAGCATCACCTGCATTCGGCTGATGTTCTCAATCTCCTGACGGAAATCGAGTTCACGCTGAAGCGACGTCGAGAGGTGCTTGAACACCGCTTCCATATCCACCACTTGATTCAGCGCGGGACGTTTACCGACTTTCTGGGCAAACATCTCCAGGAGGGCCAGATCCTGTTCAATTTCCGTTCGTGCCGTAGGCCGCTGAACCTTCACGACCACTCGATCACCGCTTTCAAGTGTCGCCCGATGAACTTGTGCGATGGTCCCGGCAGCAAGCGGCTTCGGGTCAATAGACTCGAAGACATCCTCCCACGGCACTCGCAATTCCTGCTCAGCCACACGCACCACTTCACGTTCGGGCATCGGAGGAACGTGACTCTGTAACATCGCCAGTTCCTCGATGTATTCCGGAGGAAGAAGATCCGGACGAGTCGACAACACCTGCCCAAGCTTCGAAAAGGTGGGACCCAATTCTTCCAGCGCAGCGCGGAGACGTTTGGCTTGTTCACGACGTGTCGCGACATCCGATTGAGCAGGTTGGCTGAAGAATTCCTGGATACCATATTTGGCTACCACGCCAGCAATTTTGACTGTCCGCGCACCGAGGTGAGGCTCAACGACGTGGACTTCAGGTTGAGAGGAACTGACTGGTATAGACTCCGCAGTGAGCCCATCGACTAAGAGCTGAGTATTTACAATGATCACAGTACAACGGGAGTTGTGACTGATTCGGTTCGGGACGTTGCCGAGTAAAAACTCTTTTCTCCCCGCCATGCCATAATTCCCCACCACCAAGACATCGATGGTTTCTTGCTCAGCGGCGCGGACGATGGCCAACGCCGGGTCATCATCCATGACGACGAACGCATGTCCGCGCTCCCCAACAAGCTGCCGGACAAAATCTGTCAACTCATGCCTCGCAGCTGCAGCCCGGGTGTGTTCCGCTGCGCCAAATTCGGTGGTTGACGGGTGCTGTGACACAATGACCTGGACCACGAACAGGTCCGCATCGTAGCGTTTAGCGAATTGCGCAGCCCAGCGAACCGCCTGATCCGCTGTCTTGGAGCGGTCGGTGCCAACCATGACACGCCGTATGGTGTGGTCCTGAGGCTGATCGTTCATAGTCTAAACCTGGATAAGGCCGATCACACGCCCGCCACCGAGAATTGCCGGTGGAGTATGACTAGAACCTTTCTCAAAATCAAACAACGAGTTTCTATAATTTCGGGATTCGAACCCCATTCAAACTGGCTCCCACGTCGCGTTTACACGGACTGTCCCGTGTTCGTAGTGGTCCACCCCAGGATTGCTTTTGGTACAATCCCACCCTCCCAACCATTCAGTGCACCTTCACTATCCGACAGAAACCTGGCTCAATGCGACGTTATGAGACGGTGTCCCCGTACCAAGCCCCTTCTTCCTCTTTGGCATACCGGTTGCGTACTACCGTGATCTCGCGTTTAAGCTGATCCACAGGACATGATCACAATGCTTCATTCTAAGCACATCTGCATCAGCTCGGTGACGACGGTCACTCTCGTGTTGTGCGCAAGCATCGTGAGTGCCGAAACAGTAAAGAGTGGCCGCCATAGCTTGATTCATCGACCTACATTCCAGCCCAGGCCACCCGTGACACTTGATTCAGCCAACCGCCACTCCCGACCGGATCAAAACTCGGGTTTACCCTCAACGCCACCATCCTCATTCCGTCACAAGCTGGTGAAGAGACCAATGGTGCCGCCCTTGACGGCTACCCAACCCAAAGACAGACTCCCTTCGAATGCCCCACAACTTAGCGATGCCTCAACCTCGGCAAAGCCCTGAGTTCAGGTCGCAACCACGACACCGGCACCTGAAACCCTGTCATGTCTCTGACCAGTAGCTATTGAGCGATGGATCTTGCACAGCGAAACCCCGTATAGCTATTGCGGGTATCTGGAGGGAGTTTGAATCGTCCATAGGTGAGGAGATACTTCGGCAGATCCGACCAAGAACCGCCGCGCACCACCTTGAATTGACCCTGTACGGGCCCACTTGGGTTTCGATCCGGTGAGCTGTCGTAATAGTCGATCGCATACCAGTCCTGCACCCATTCATAGACATTCCCCGCCATATGATGGAGGCCAAACGGGCTCGCGCCCTGAGGATGTGATTGCACCGGCGAAAGCACATGGTCATAGCTGAACCGAGCCCCCAGCGCAAAGTTGGCACGTTGGTTCGTTGGCGCCTGGTTGCCCCAGGGATAGAATCGACCATCCGTACCACGCGCCGCTTTTTCCCATTCGGCTTCGGTCGGGAGTCGTTTGTCCTTCCACCGGCAATAGGCCTCGGCATCGTGCCAGCTCACGCCGATGACCGGTCGATCACCGTGACGAGACGGTTCCACAGCTTCCCATTGCCAAGGAAGCTCTCGCTTTACGGTGTTGATGAACTCCGCATATTGCGTCGTCGTGACCTCGTATTGATCGATGGCAACGGTATCGAGCCAGATGCGATGTGCTGGTCGCTCATCCTCCAGCGCCTGAACCCCATCTAGCCCCATGAGGAATTCTCCAGCCGGGATCTCGATCATTGGTGTGTCGGTGACGACTGAACCGGCATGCTTGAATTTCTTCAGACGCTCTAACTGGGCTGGAACAAGTAGCGGGTCACATAGGACGCACAACACGATGAGGAGTTGTAGAATCCGCATCATTGCACGATCACGCCTCAACTGCCCCCGACAGGCTCACTCAGAACCCGAAGCAGGCGGGTGCTGAATTTCCTCCAGCACGAACTGTTTTGGCAATAGGACGGGCAAGATGATCCCGATCGGATCACCGCGCTTGATCGTGGTGGGCTTGTGCAACTGCAATAGGAAATTGGCGGTGAAGGCTTCGTAGTCCGGCAACCACGCATACTGATTCGGGGTGCGCTTGTACTCCTGCGTCTTGATCCCTTCCCAAACCGTGAAGGTCCGTTCCGGGTAGTGATAAAAGTGATTGGGCATATCCTTCATCATCAATCCGACATGCTTCGGGTAATAGAGACGAACTCCGCAGCAGAGTTTGGGGTAGCCACTGTTCAGAATCAAATCGACATACATGCCGGAAAAGGTCTTGTACCCGAGGAGTCGCTCTTCCGGCAGGATCTGAGGCGATTGCCACCGAACACCCTCGGCGGTGCGGCGCAATTTTACGTCCGCCGGACAGCGGATCAACCAGCCATAGTTGCCCACCGTTCGCACCGGCCCACAGTCATCCGGCAACACCTTGTAGCCGCTGGCGGCGAGCGCCCGCTGCTCATCCAACGACATGTTGCTCAACATCGGCCGATGAGGATGAAAGTCCAGCTTCAGCCGCTCCGGTGGAAAGGCGGTCGAGTATTCCCGCTCCCAATAGATGACGATCTTGTCGGCTTCCTCAACCGAAGGCGCGGCAGCGGAGGTATCTTCTTCCATCACCCGTGACAGTAATCGAATCGGATAGTCTCGCACAAGAGGCTAGACCCGTACGGGGCGGGCTTATGATCAGTCGTGCGCGAACCGCGTTTTGCTTGTCGCTATACAAAAAACCCGTATAGTGGAGGTGCAAGTCACAAGGAGACTGATGCGCCATGCCGAAAATCGATGAATTGTTCCGTATGATGCTTGAACACAAGGCTTCGGATCTTCACCTGATTGCCGGCCAAGTTCCAGGCTTCCGTATCAACGGTGAATTGGAACGCCTGCCAGGGACTGTCGTGCTCGAGAACCAGGTCCTTCATGAGATGCTCTACGAGATCGCACCGAGCTCCAAGAAGGAAGTCTTCGAGGCAACCGGTGACGTCGACTTCGGCTATGAAATTGCCGGCGTCGCCCGATTCCGGTCAAACTTTTTCAACCACAAGCACGGCATTGGCGCAGTGTTTCGAAAGATTCCCACGACCATCGTCTCTGCCGAAGAGCTGGGCCTCCCCCCCGTGCTGACACGCGCGGCCATGCTACGGAAAGGGCTGGTATTGGTGACGGGGCCTACCGGGAGCGGTAAATCTACCACCCTGGCAGCGATGGTCGACTATGCCAACCGCAATCGGAAAGATCATATTCTGACCATCGAGGATCCGATCGAGTTTGTCCATCAAAGCAAGAGCTGTATCGTCAACCACCGAGAAATCGGCTTACATACTGTCACGTTTGGTTCTGCCCTGCGTGGTGCCCTCCGTGAGGATCCGGATATTATTCTGGTCGGCGAGATGCGTGATCTCGAAACCATCGCCTTGGCGGTGGAGGCAGCGGCAACTGGGCATTTGGTGTTTGGAACGCTGCACACGGAGAATGCCGCGAAGACCGTCGACCGCATCATCGAAGTGTTTCCGGCCTCGGAGCAACCGCAAATTCGTAATACCCTCTCCACGGCACTCCGCGTGGTCGTGGCCCAGAACCTCTTCAAGCGGATCGATCAAAAGGGGCGCTGTGCGGCGTTGGAGATCATGGTCTGTACCCCGGCCGTCAGCAATCTAATTCGGGACGCGAAAACGTTTCAGATCGCATCAGCCATGCAGACCGGGAAGAACGTCGGCATGCAGACCTTGGATGACGCGATCCAGGATCTCCTCACCAAGAAATGGATCTCTCCTGAAGAGGCCTACGAGAAAGCCATCGACAAGAATCGATTCGCCAAGCTCCTCAAAACCCCACCGGATGCACTGCAGTAGCAACGATAGGGATCCGGTTAGGGAGCCAGAAGCAATCGACCCACTGCAATACTAGCATGCACCTTACCCTATCACTTTTCACCCATGGCAAAAGCGCAATTCCAGTTTTCGGAAGGAGGTTCTTTTAAAAATAACTCACATCTGTTACGCAGCACGTTAGATGGATTGTCGTTAGCTAGCAGTTTGCTCTCCGATATTTGCTTGATACAGTCACGCCAGCGTCTAGCGAAGTATAGATTTAGTGCTTCCTCATACTGCTGACACGTTGATACCTCTACATCTCTCGCTGAAGATATCGTCCCACAAAGTTCATAGATCCGTGTGGGCTTCTGCCTACCTTGCACTATTACTACATCTATTGCGCGAATGAGGAAATGTTGGGCAATCTTCTCTCGCAGGTCTTCGCTGATCAGCACCCGTACTCCATAGTGCTTGGTCAAACCCTCAAGGCGCGAGCATAGATTCACATTGTCACCAATGACGGTGTATTCCATTCTCTCAACACTACCAATGTTGCCAGCAATTACTTCTCCTACATGGATCCCAATTCCGATACTTATCGCAGATTTTCCGCGGTCGCGTCGATCAGCGTTCATCTCGTCAAGCGCTTGAGACATTTCAATTGCAGTCTGTGCCGCTTCGATGGCGGAATTTGAGTATGCCACTGGAAGATTAAATAGCACCAAGAGAGCATCACCCATGAACTTGTTTATATACCCGTTGTGCTTCGTTACGAGAGGAACCATTCGGCCAAAATAGTCTCGAAGCAGACCGATCATGTCAGCAGCGGACAGATGCTCGGAGAAAGTGGTGAAATTGCGAATATCAGAAAAGAGGATTGTTGCATTGGCCAAGCGACCGGACAACAGTGACTCCGGGTCAGAAGAAGACAAGATATCATCCAACACTGCCTTAGAAACATATCGCCCGAACGTATCACGCAGTCCTTCTATCCTGTGAAGGTTGCCGACGTCTCGGTCAAGCGCCTCCCTTGTTTTCGCGGCAAGACCTTTGAGAATGGCGCGAACAAAATTCTTGTTCGAATACAGAGTTTCAAAGTGCTCCCTGGATATTTTGAACACCAACACTGGACCGATAGCTGTTACTGTTGCGGTTGCCTTCCCTGAGTCAACGAGTGATATTTCGCCTACGACAGATCCTGTTTCACTTACGGCCAGGCGAAACCCATCCCGTGAGATCGCAACTTGGCCTCGCAGCACAAGAAACAATGTGTTTCCAACCACGCCCTCAGCAATGAGAACATCGCCATCATTCAGAGACAATGTTTCCCCGCGTTGTGCAATCGCTTGTATTTCTTCGGGGGATAGGAACGATAACATTGCGACCTGGGGTAAGAGTTGTTTAGCCAACTTGGCCCCATCACCCCTCATGCGTCACCTCAATAATGAGATTGAATTCAGTCATGTATCGCACTGTTCAGCAAGGTTTAGAATCGCACTCGAACAATGCGTGAACAAACTGTATAATCCCGTTACTGCAGCTTGTCCACACCTGCCTAAATCGGCTGGTACACACCAATTGCCTACTCTATCCCATTGGAGCAAGGCAAGTTATGCTCTAATACCGCTTTCAGATCGTCGTCTTATACAGTCTGTATATAACCGGTCATAGGCCATTGACCGGAAGAGAAGAATGGGGGGTCAGACTGCTATTCCTTGGTCTGACATGGCCGTTTTGGTCGTCCCCGTGTTCCCTCGACTCATCGCCGTCCGACTTTCTCCCCGATTGCCTCCTGCAACGAAATAGTTCTCTGACACCTATTCACATGCGTCGTGGTGGCGCAAAATCTCTTCAAGCGCAATCGACAAGAAAGAGCAGGGACGCCAAAACGTTTCAGATCGCTTCGGCGATGCAGACCGGCAAGAACGTCGGCATGCAGACGTTGGATGACGCCATTCAGGATCTCCTCACCAAGAAATGGATCTCGCCGGAAGAGGCCTACGAGAAGGCTATCGACAAGAATCGCTTCGCCAAGCTCCTCAAAACCCCGCCGGATGCGCTGCAGTAGTCCCCGACATATTCCCGTAGAGTGTTCCCACGTGTTTGGGATTCAGCGGTCCACTGTAGACTCTCTCTCGGCGTGGTCCATGCCTAAGCCAAGAAGTACGTACACCTTCGCTTAGACCTTGTTCATGCAAGCGTTTGACCATATGCCTATCAGCACTGTATGATTTTGTCATACAGGAGACATTCATGAAACGTACCCGCGTACCAATCACTGTGTCGCTCCCCTCCAATCTTGCTGAAAACTTTGAGCGGCTGGCCAAGGCAGAGGCCAAGAACAAGAGCCAGCTATTCAGGGACATGCTCACCACATACGAGCGGCGCCGACGAGAAGAGCAGTTCCACGAGTTACAGCGCTACGGCGCGAAGCAGGCGAGGAAGAAGGGAGTGTTGACCGAGGCCGACGTGGAAAAACTGGTGTTCCAAGGCCGCTGATCGTGCGCGTCGTCTTCGACACCAACATCTATATCTCGGCCTTCGCTATTCCTGGAGGCAACGCTGAGGAGGCCTATCTCAAAGCCATTCATGGCCAGTTTGAATTGTTCACCTCGGTCGCAATCCTGACTGAAACGGCCAGAGTACTTCAAACGAAGTTCGATTGGACAGAAGACCGTACTCGGCAAGTTATCCAGGAGATCAGCCAAACAGCCACCGTGCTACGACCCCGCCCGATTCTTCACGTGCTAAAAGATGAGCCTGATAATCGCATCTTGGAATGTGCGGCGGCGGCCCAGGCTCAGTGGATCGTCTCCGGCGATCGCCACCTATTGGCTCATAAGCGCCATGCAGACAGCAATATCATCTCGCTGGCCGATTTCCTTGCTCAACTGCAGGAGTAGCTTGATTTCAAGAACCGCCAGCCCAGCATGCACACGGGAAGGTAGGGATGAGAGGATGTGCTCTATGCTCGATCGCGTCGCTTCAATGAGCAACACATGAGGACATCCAATGCGCGTTCGTAGTCAAAAATAACATTCATTTGATCCTCTGTGCACTCATAAAAAGTAGCATGCCCTTCGGCAGTATCTTCATCAGGCCGCACTCCCCGTCGATAAGACACAACATCTTGAAATCGTAGTAGCCCCTCGTCGGTTTTCCCTGTGAAGATCAATGTATCGATGATGGGAATGCAACCTTCGTCATCGACAAATGTGACAGAGAAATACTCTTTACCTAGTTTCAGCTCGTTCACTGATACTGGTTCAGCATATGGTTTCAGTTCTCGTGCTTCAAACCTCATGAGTCATCCCCACTCCTTTGGTCGCTGACCAGGCACCCAGTTCTGGTCATCCGGCACGTCATTCACAAGTCTGATCCGACTCAAACTTGCCGACTGCAACCTTAACTCACCTCCTACTCCACATCTCACCTCGACACTACTTTGAAGGTGTCCCCGGCAAGAATAAGTCCCTCAGTGCCATCGGCAAGCTTGACTTTAAAGCCATCAAAATTCTCACCGTGGTAGACAGCGACGACATGCGCCGTCTCGCCTGCCTTCAGAGTTGCGATCACCTTTCCTGGCTCAATCCCAGTACTTGCCGACCCAGCTGAAGATGACACCTGTTCGATGCTCCGAAGATCCGTCGGCATCTCGATTTCAAGAAAGTTTTCCCGCTCACTGCATCCGGCAGTAACGACTACGAGTAAGATGATGCTACCCACCAAAGTCCAGCAAACACGCAATCGTCCTCTCAAAGCGATCCATAGATTTTCTCGCATATACCCCTCAATAAATAATCCCTCCGACCACCCAGTGCCGGTCATCCGGGATGTCGATCAGTAATCGTGTCAGATTCATGCGTGCGAGCTGAGAGCCAATCTCGTCCTCCGTAAGAGCGGCGAGCAGGGAATTGTGGAAGTCCCGGCGAAGAATATCCGGCTCATTGGCGGCATATTGATCGACAATGGCCTGAGCCGCTTCCGGTGATTCGGGACGAAGTAAGTCCATGACCAGCACCGGCGCTCCCGGCTTCACCAGCTGCCGGAGCTTCTGCCAAAACTGAAGTGGGTTCGGCAGATGATGCAGGAGGCTATTGGAAATGGCTGCATCGGCAATCCTCGCACCGGCCACCTCTTCATATCGTTCGCAACGCAGCGTAATGCGATCCGTCAAACCGGCCTGCTGCACCGCCTGTTCTCCGAACTGAATCATCGGCGCTGACGCATCGACGCCAATCACCTGGCAAGCCGGATACAGTTTGGCGAACCGGATGGGGATATCACCCGGACCACACCCGAGATCCAGAACCGTGCCTTGAGCAAACTCCGGAAAGCATTCCCGAAACCGCTCAACGAATCCCTGATTTTCTTTTTCGAAATCAGCTTGGGCGTAGGCTTCGGCCTGCCTCGGATCGTCCATGAGTTCAGGTTCAAGGACACGGTCCATTACGCCATCTCCTCGGCAGTCGAATTCGCATGAAGTTTCACCATGTCTCCAGGCCTGACCACGCCTCCCTGCAACACCTTGGCATAGACGCGGCTCCAGCCTGGGTTCAATTTTTCCGAAATGCGCGAAAAATCTTCGTCACGAAACCAACGGCCATTGTGACTACAGGGAGTCGTATAACTGGTGACCTCAAGTTGAACATCTGGTCCAATAGCCAACCGACTTCCAGGCCGGACCAATTCCCATTCCAACCCAGATAAGGTCAGATTTTCCCCAGAAGATCCGGCATCGATCGGATGTCCTTCATCCTGTAACCGCTCGATCAACTCAAAGGAATACAAACAAACAGCACGGTCAGGTCCACCATGGAACTTCAGATTGCGTTGCCGATCACCATCCAGCCCCTGTTCACTGACCTTGGCTTCCCAAACCGGCAGCTTTGGGACACCTCCGTCGGAGATGTTGATCTGATGCACATGCGGATAAGGCGGCTTGTTCGGCATGGTTAGGCCTCTCCGTCGCACGATTCCGGCTTGAAGAATGTCATCGCCACCCAACCCTCTTCTTCACCTCGCTTCTCACACACGAGGCCGAGACTGGAAAAGTGATCGACGACCTCTTCCTCCTGCTCCACAAGAATACCGGAAACCAATACTCTCGCCCCACGTGCCGCCAAGGTGGCCAAGTCGTCGCCGAGATTCAAGACGGTCTGCCGATCGAGATTAGCCAACACCAGATCTGGCATCGGCCAGTTCCCCTCCGTCAAGTCGGCTAGTGTGCCGGTGAGAATCTCGATTTGATCGCCCAATTGATTCAACTCGACATACTCGCGCGCACAGTCTACCGCGACCGGATCGATCTCCACCCCACGAGCAAAGGCTGCCCCAAGCTTCACAGCCGCCATAGCCAGGATCGCGCTGCCGGTGCCGACATCCAGCACGATTTCTCCACCACGGATATCTTCCTGTAACCACAGAAGCAACATGCGAGTCGTCGCATGGTGACCCGTACCAAAGGCTTGCTTGGGATCCAACACAATCTCGACGTCGTTCGGATCAAGCGAGACCTGCTCCCAACTGGGACGAATGACCAGCCTCCCAATCCGAAGGGGCTGCACCGAGCGAGCCCAGGCTTCATTCCAATCCTGCGAGGGAATCTGGCTGACCGAAACCGGAACATCCTTGCCCGACGGCGCTAGCTCCGAGAGGACCTGCCGCAACAAGGCCAGTCGCGCTTCGTTCCACTGATCCTCCGGCCAGTAGAGGTGGACCAGGCCCTGATCCTCCCAGGCACCCTGCGCAAATGCATCGTCCAGCCGACTCAATAATTCCCCTGCGTCCAGCCGTTCGTGAATGCAAACCTCAACCCAGTTCGTCGACATGGTGATCTCTCTGCCGGGCTTCATCATTTGACGTTCCAATCAGTTCCCAGTAAGGTCTGCTGTCATGACCACGTCGAGAAGCGCTCAACTCGAAACCATTATTCTTCGGACGGATCGGCTGATCGAACGCGGCACGAAGCTAAGCGCATCCTTTACGCGATGGCGACTGATCATTTTCCTCATCGGCCTTGTCTGTACCATTGCCCTATACAAGTTGGACTGGTACAACAGCGGCAACCTCTCGCTTGCTCTCTTCCTCGCGATCTTTATCGCCGTCGCGGCCTATCATAACAAGGTGGAAAGCCAGATTCACCGGCTCCGGCAGTGGAAGCAGATCAAGCAGACACATCTTGCACGCATTGCCTTGAACTGGACGGCAATTCCCTCCAGGGCTGGTGAGGCTCCAAAGCTCCATCCCTATGTCGCTGACCTCGATCTCTTTGGCCCCCATTCCCTCACACATCTCCTCGACACCACGGTGTCGGACCATGGACGAGCGCGATTACAGAGCTGGCTCCTGGAGCAACCAGCGGCCCCTGCAGACTGGTATGCGCGGCAATCTTTAGTGAAAGAGCTGACACCTCGATCCTTGTTTCGTGACCGTCTTGCGCTGGATGCGAAACTGACCGGTGACCAGGAAATCAACGGCAAGCGATTGGCCGCCGTCACAGAACATTCCATCAACCTGCCTTACCTCGATACGATCCTCATCGTCCAAGGCCTCCTGGCCTTCACGACAATCAGCCTCGCTCTCGCTACGATATTTGGGCTTCTGCCAGGCTACTGGATGTTTTCGTTTGCCGCCTACGTCCTGATTTACTTCATGACGGACCAGGGAGAAGAACTGCTCGAACACGCAGTCGGCCTGCACCTCGAAACCGAACGGCTTGCGACTGTCCTCGGCTATCTCGAGCGCCACGCACGGCGGCAAAACACGGTTCTGTCTTCAACCTGGAACAGGCTGATCGGCAAGACCAGTCCTACGGTGCAACTCACGCGAGTCGCGCGCACCCTGCACGCAATCAGTATCAAGGCCCACCCGCTCGTCCATCTGATGGTCAATGCCCTTTGTCCATGGGATCTCTGGTTCCTGCGCAGACTGATGCACGAGCAACAGGACATTCAGCAAGCCCTCCCCCAGTGGTTGAACTGTCTGGCGGAAGTTGAAGCGGCCTCGGCACTGGCCACCTTTGCACACCTCCACCCTGACTATGCCTGGCCGACACCGCTTACCATGTCCGGCGAACTAAACGGAGTCCCTCCAACGCTTCAGGCTGATCGGCTCGCCCACCCGCTCCTCTCAGCCAAGACCCGCGTCGCCAACGATGTTCGGTTGGCTGGACGTGGTTCAATCCACTTGATCACCGGCTCAAATATGTCCGGCAAGAGCACATTCCTCCGCACGATCGGAATCAACCTCTGTCTCGCGCAAGCCGGCGGGCCTGTCTGCGGGCGGTCGTTCGAATGGACCTGGAGTCGGCTAGCCTGTTGCATCCGTGTCGATGATTCGCTCGATGCCGGCCTGTCGTTTTTTTACGCCGAGGTCAAACGACTCAAAGCGATCCTCGAGACCACTCAGGACTCGACGGCTCCCCCCACGCTGTTCTTAATCGACGAGATTTTTAAAGGCACCAATAACCGAGAGCGGCTTATCGGGAGCAAAGCCTACATCACAGAACTCTCCAAAGGGAACGGGTATGGCCTTGTGAGTACACACGACCTGGAATTGGCCGATCTGGAGCACGACGTACCCGGCCTCACAAACGCACACTTTCAGGAGACCGTCTCGGCAGGCGCGCTGACGTTTGACTACCAGTTTCGACCTGGCCCTTGCCCCACAACGAATGCCCTGCGAATCATGGAGCTGGAAGGGTTGCCTATTTCCTCAAACGCTACTAATCGGGCACAATAGACCGCACGGATGAGCACTCCAACCGGTTCTGAAACCCAGTCTCGCTCCCATCCCCTTCGTGCCCTCCTCCTCGCCCAGTTTTGCAGCGCGTTCAATGACAATGCCTGGAAGTTGATGGTCGCCCTCCTCATGATCCACCAGGTCGCCGCGATCGTCGGCCAGACCGGCCCCGCCTTTGAAGCAGCCTCTCAGACTCAAGCCACCATCGCCTTTGTGGTCTTCACACTGCCCCTCATGCTGTTCTCTCTGGTTGCCGGTGTATTTTCAGACCGTTTCAGCAAGCGCACGGTCATCATCGCAATGAAGATTGCCGAGGTGGCGTTGATGGGAGCTGGAACGCTGGTGCTCTGGAATAGTCCAACCGGCGGCACAGCTCTCTTGGTCGTGCTTGGAGCCATGGGGATTCACAACGCCATTCTCAGCCCAGCAAAGTATGGCATCTTGCCGGAGCTGCTTTCGTATGAGCAGCTCTCCATGGGAAATGGCCTCCTGAAACTCTGGACTTTTGCAGCCATCATCGCTGGCACATCATCCGGCGGCGTTCTGCTCCAATACACCGAAACGGCTCCCTGGCAAGCCGGTCTCATCTTGACGCTAATCGCCGCTATAGGCGCCGCAGCCGCCTATGCAATTCCTCATGTGCCCCCAGCCAGAGGCGAGGGTGGCGTAGCCGAAACCCTGGCCGTGGCCTGGACAACCATGCGAGCAGACCGTCTGCTCAGGATCGCCATCGGAATCAATGTCGTGTTTTGGACCATTGCGAGCTTGTTCGGGCAGGACATGCTGATCTATGCAAAGGGCCGACTCGCCCTTTCGGATGCACTCTCCGGTCTTCCGATGGCGATCCTCGCCATCGGGATCGGAATCGGGGCGGTCCTGGCCGGCCGACTCTCCGCCCACAAGATTGAAACCGGCTTGATCCCGCCGGGAGCGATCGGGTTGGCCCTGGGCCTGTTCATCCTTGGCCTCATCCCACCGAGCCTGACCTGGACACTCGTGCTCATGGGTGGACTCGGCGTCGCCAGCGGGTTTATTAATGTCCCAATCAATGCCCTGATTCAGTGGCGAGCTCCAGCCGACCGTCGCGGCGCCGTGATCGCCCTCGGCAACACCTTTGTGTTCGGGGGTATCCTTGCCGGTTCTCTGAGTGCCGGACTGCTGTCGCAACTCGGCTTGTCAGCCAGCGACATCTTACTGGCCTGTGCCGTCTTGTCACTGATCGGGGCCTTGGTCGTCGTCAGGTTACTGCCGAACAGTCTGCTCCGGTTCGTCGTCGCTCTGCTGCCCCGTATCCTGTACCGCCTCACTGTCATCGGACAGGACCATATCCCGCGCGAAGGCGGCGCGTTGCTGGTCCCCAATCATGTGTCGTTCATCGATGGGTTTCTGCTGATTGCGAGCCTGGATCGTCCGGTGAGGTTCGTGGTCGACGAGCACTACGCTGCCCACCCACTCCTCAAGCCATTCATGAAGCGGCTCAACGTCATCCCGATTTCTTCATCGGGAAGTCCCCGCTTGATTCTTCGCGCTCTGCGCGCTGCGGGACAGGCGCTGGATGACGGCGAGCTGGTCTGCATTTTCCCTGAAGGTCAGATCACCCGCACCGGCACGCTCTTGCCATTCCGTCGTGGGTTCGAACGCATCGTCAAGGGACGAACGACGCCCATCATCCCGGTTCACCTGGATCGCGTCTGGGGTAGTATCTTCAGCTTCAATCACGGCCGGTTTCTGTGGAAGCTTCCCGAACGTCTCCCCTACCCGGTCACAGTCTCATTCGGTGCGCCGCTGCCCCCGGATACGACGGCGGACACTGTTCGCAGAACGATTCAAGAGCTTGGCGAAGCCGCCTGGCAGCTCAGGAAATCCGGTCGTCGGCCTCTCCATCGACAGTTTATTTCGGCCATGCGTCGCTACCCATTCCGCATGGCCATGGCCGACCAAAATCGCCCTCGAGTGTCGTCCTTGCAGGCGTTGATCGGCTCCATCGTTCTCGCACGTACGCTGCGCCCCCACTGGCAGGACCAACAGCACATCGGTGTCCTGCTGCCGCCGACAGTCGCCACAGCCTTAGTGAATGTGGCCGTCGCCCTCTGTGGGAAGACCATCGTCAACTTGAACTATACGGTCGGGAAATCCGGCTTGGAAGCCGCGGTGCGCCTGGCAGATCTGCGCACGGTTCTCACGAGCCGTACCTTCGTCGAAAAAGCCAAGCTCGAACTGCCGGATGGGCCGTCGGTGCTGTGGCTGGAGGATATCGCCGAGACGATCGGCACGGGACAGAAACTCTATGCAACCTTCCTCGCCCTGCTCGCTCCCTGCCGCCTCATCGAGCGTGCCTGCGGACAGGTAACCCCGCTCACTCCAGATAGTCCGGCCACGATCATCTTCAGTAGCGGCAGCACCGGCGAACCTAAGGGCGTCCTGCTCTCCCATTTCAGCATCGACTCTAACTGCCAAGGCGCCACGCAGATGCTCCATCTCTATCAAGATGAACGGATCCTTGGCATCTTGCCATTCTTCCATTCGTTCGGATACATGGTGTTTTGGTTTGTGATGTTTAACAACGCGGCGATGGTCTTTCACCCTTCGCCTCTTGACGTGGCGGCGATCGGGGAACTCATTCGCCAATACCGTCTCACGTTCATCGTCATCACTCCAACCTTCCTACAACTCTATGCACGCCGCTGCACCGCGGAGCAATTTAGTTCGGTGCGTGTGATCCTCACCGGCGCGGAAAAACTATCGGTTCGACTTGCGCAGTCTATTGAGGACAAGTTTGGGATCGGACCAATCGAAGGCTACGGTGTCACGGAATGTGCTCCGGTCATTGCCGTCAACTGTCCGGACTTCCGTGCCGCCGGCTACTATCAACCGGCATCGCGACGAGGGACCGTCGGCCAGCCGCTCCCGGGCGTGTCCGTCCAGATCGTCGATCCTGACACGTACGCTCCACTGCCAGCCGGCACCCCTGGGATGTTGTTGGTGAAAGGCCCGAACGTCATGAAGGGCTACCTGGGACGGAAAGACCTCACAGCCCAGGTCATGCGGGATGGCTGGTATATCACCGGGGACATCGCCTCCATGGACGACGACGGCTTCCTGACGATCACCGACCGGCTTTCTCGCTTTTCCAAGATCGGAGGCGAGATGGTTCCGCACGGGAAAGTTGAAGAAGCCTTGCAACAGGCGGCCGAAGCCGAGACACAAGTCTTTGCTGTCACCGGCCTTCCGGACGAGAAAAAAGGCGAGCGGTTGGCCGTCCTGCATACACTGGATGACAGCCTGATTCCCGAGATCCTCGTGAAGCTATCGGCTACCGGTCTTCCCAACCTCTTTATCCCCTCGCGGAGTCAGTTTGTGAAAGTCGAGGCCTTGCCCCTGTTGGGGACCGGTAAGCTGGATCTGCGAGGGGTGAAACGTATCGCCACGGATCGATTACAAGGACATGACGAGTCCTGATTGCTGAGCATAGACGGGAATGACGCAAACCAAATCGCTCATCGATTGCCATGTCCATCTTGCCGCGTTGCCGGACGGCGACAACGGCTGCTTCATCTCGCCAAAACTCCTCCGCAGCCCGTTGTTTCGTTTTCTCCTCTGGAAACACGACCTCTCGCCGACTGAACCACGCACGGCTAATCAACGCTATCTCGATCACCTCCTCAGAGAACTCCGCGCCTCCCGCTATGTCTCAAAGGCCGTGCTGCTTGCCATGGATGGATTCTACGATCAATCCGGCTTGCTGAATCGTCAACATACCGACTTCTTGGTCAGTAACGACTACGTGTTCGGTGCCGTGCGCGCCTATCCGGATGTCTTCCTGGCGGGCCCCTCCATCAATCCGCAACGCAAAGACGCAATCGACGAGGTGCATCGCTGTGCTGATGCAGGTGCAGTCCTGATCAAGGTCTTGCCGAATGCCCAGCACTTCAACCCCGCAGACGAGAAGTATAGGCCGTTCTACCGTGCGCTGGTCCAACGGAAGTTGGCCTTTCTCAGTCACGTCGGCTACGAATTCAGCCTGATCGGAAAGGATCAATCGCTTGGAGATCCCAACCGACTCCGCCTGGCCTTGGATGAAGGCGTGACCATGATCGCCGCCCATGCCTGTAGTTATGGCCTGGTTCTCTATGAAAAGTTCTTGCCGACTCTCCGAGAGTTCGTATCACGTTACCCCAACTTCTATTGCGACATTTCGGCTCTCACGCAGCCGCATCGTATGAAGATGCTGCTGCATCTCAGACATCACCCGGAACTTCAGTCGCGCCTCCTGTTTGGGACGGACTATCCTCTGTCAGTCTTCCACTTAGCCGCCTGGGGAAGGGTCGGTCCACACAAGTTATGGGGTATGATCTGCACGAAGAATCGGTTCGACCGGCAGGTTGAAGTATGCACAGGGCTGCGGCTCGGATTCCGCTCATTCGGAGAACTCTTGGCCCCCTCGGCGAATTCCTAGACGATGATGAACCGAGATCAGATACTGGCCACCCTTCGTGAAAGGATCCTTGCGTTCGCGACATCACGTGTATCGAGAGACCGTGCCGAAGACCTGACGCAGGACGTCATGGCTGTTCTGTACGAGAAGTATTCGCAGGTCACGGAATTGGTTGAACTGGTCCCCCTGGCATTTCAGGTCCTACGGTATAAGATGCTGGACGCCCATCGGAAAGCGTTCCGGCGAGGAGAGTACAATCAAGAATCGGTGGAGGATCTGCCACTCGCCGACGCCCGTGACGACCCCGCAACTCAACTTGACCAGAAACAGCGCGTCGATCGGCTGCTCGTGGCCATGGCCCAACTTGGCGAACGATGCCGCAAACTATTCAAGTGGAAGCTAGAAGGGAAAAGTTTTCCTGAGATTCAGCAATTGATGAGGCAGACGTCGATCAATACAATCTATACGTGGGACTTACGCTGTCGGAGGGAATTATTAACTTTAATGGGTGGCAGTTGGGAATGATGGGAATAGTCCTGAGTCCCAGACACGATGCGGTTCACATCTCCCGAACCACGGGTTTCAATGCCTGACGACGACCTCGAAAAGCTGCTCGGTGGATTTGCGGCCGATACGTTAACGCCGGAGGAGAAACAACGGCTCTACCATACCGCCCTACACGATCAGCAACTCTTCAACTTGTTTGCCGACGAACAAGCGCTAAAGGAACTACTGACGGATCCCGTGGTGCGTGAGAAGCTTTTGCAATCGTTACGTGAAACAACCTCGACAACGGACGGAGGCAACGTGTCATGGTTCGGCTGGTTCCGCAGACCTGCTGGACTCGCCTGGGCTGGTGGCCTCACCGCAGCCCTCTTCGCACTTGTCCTTGGCACCAACATCTACCAAGAAAGCCTCAAAGAGGCTGCACGATCCGTCGCCGATGAAGAGGTAGTGGCCCCAACCCCACCAGATTCTGCGCCCTCCGCAGAGAAACCAGCCACACCTGGGATCAATGGATCTCGGAAGGAGACACCGGAGAAAACGAACTCGATAGCTCCAACAGGCAAACAAGCATTCACCGCGAACACGTCCAAACCAGCAACTTCAACAATGGCTAAAGCGAAAGAAGAGCGGGCAACCCTGCAGAACGGGGCGGATGCATCAAGAGAACGTCCTCCATCAACCCCACAATCATTTCACCGTTCGGAAGAACAAGCATCGAGCTCAGCAGACCAAGACCTTGCGAGCGTGCCATTGACCTCCGCTTCCAGGGTCGCACCTACCAACACGCCGACTACCGACACACGAACCACTCAAGTCGGTTCAGCGCTGAGTGCACGCTCCTTGTTCTATGGAGAATCCCGGGAGGTCGTTTCTAGCGCGGCGAAGGAAAAGCAGGAAGGTAGCTATTCCGTACAGCAGTTCGACCGACCTACACATAAAGGTGAACGGGGTGCCGATCTGACAGAAACACGTGCGGAAACTGCTAGGCCCTTAGGCATTCGTTACAGCCTTGTCATGAACGGAATGAAGGACCTGCACGATGACAGAGATGGGGAAACCTCTCTCCGGACAGGTTCGTTTGATCTTATGATCGAGGCCAATCAGGATAGCTTCTTTCAGGTATGGGGAGAGGCCGGTTCCCTACCGCCTCACCTCCTGTTCCCTTTCTCAGCAGGGGACCCGGTTTCATCACGGTTGTTGGCCCATCAGCGGAGGAGAATTCCGATCCTTGCCGGCCATCGTTCCATTACGGTCCGTTTGTCCCTCATACCATTCGATACCCCTTCCACAATAGGGTCCGACGTGATGACACCATCGCCACGTGAACACCTTCAAGAGTCCTCCGCTTCTCTTGAGGCAGCCAACTCTCAAGAACAAGCGACCTATGTCGTCACTCGAGATCCCTCAGCATCCACACTTACGGTTAGAATTCCGCTACACTGACCATACACAATCGACCGGAACAGGCTTCGGTAAAAATAAGAGGGCCGTTCTCCTTCGTCGGAGAACGGCCCTCGATATCACGTTCAAAACCGATTAGAGAGCTATGGGCTCACAGAAATGCGGTCCTTAATCAGGTCGAAGGTTTCCTTTGGGACGACATTCTTCGCTACCAATTCACCTTTCACACGATAGGGACGATTACTCACGATCCGATCGGCCTCATCCTGTTTGAGCCCCAAGAAGAGGACCATATCGTTGGCCGAAACCTTGTTGATATTCAACGACGCCGAAGTCGTCGCTGGTGCGACCGAGGCCGTCCCCCCCGATCCCTGTTTGGGGGTCAGTGTCGCGGCTTGCGCCGACGACCCTGATTGAGAACGATCCTTCAACTCTTTTTGATAACGAGCTACCAACGATTTCAATGTGTCGTTATGACGCTTGACGTCCTGATATTCCTGCTTCACATTCCGATTTTGAGCCGATAACGCCCTCACTTTATCTTCAAGTTCTTTGGTTCGTGCCTCAAGCGTGCCTCGTTCTGCATCCCGTCCGTGCTCAAACCGTTGCAGTTCATCCCGAGCGGCCTCGGCCTCGTTGTTGAATTTGACGTTCAGCTCCTTGAGCGTGCGGACCTGCTGTTCCATCGCACCCTTCTGTTGGCGAGCTTTTTCCAATTCCATTCTGGCGGTGTCCGCCTCGGTCAGTGCTTCTTGGTATTTCTTGTTGGAGACGCAACCCGTAGTCAACACGGCACCGACCAATACTATTGCCGTCCACTCGCGTTTCATGCGATCCTCCCTCCATCAAATCCTACCGCGTGAATGTGCTTCATACGGATCCCTGCTTGTATCCCGCCATCTCCCCGTTCATGTGATGGTGTTCTTTGTGTGTATGCCAACCCCTCGGCATTGTCAACATAATTGCTCTTGTTCGAGACCAATCAGCTCTGTTCCTCAAGCGTCGAATCAGAAGAACCAATGCGCTTGACGGATCGGCGTCGCTCTGTGATTATCCGACACATTCTATCAGACATGACCATGGAGGGTGAAAATTCGATGGCCCACAATCGGAATTGGAGCACCGCATGAACGAATGGGGTCCAGCACTCGCAGTGATTCTTGGAGTCGTGGAGGGGATGACTGAGTTTCTCCCCGTCTCATCCACCGGGCATCTGATCCTTGTCGGCCATGCCCTTGGATTCACCGGAGACGTGGCGGCCAACGCGGAAATCTCGATCCAGTTGGGAGCCATCCTCGCCGTCATCGTGTTCGAACGGGAAAAGATCGGTCGGCTTCTCTCCGGCGCTTGGCAGGAGCAAAAGATATTTCGTTCCAACAGCACAAGCGGGTCGCATGCGTCCTGGACAGATCGGATCAAGGCTTCGATGCAACAGCATCACAACTTATGGTTCTTGATTGGGTTAGGGATCGCCTTTCTGCCGGCTGCCCTCCTCGGCCTCGCTGCACATGGATGGATCAAGTCACATCTGTTCACCCCCCAAACCGTGGCGACCACTTCGATTCTTGGAGGCTTTATCATCCTGATCGTCGAAGCCACCAAACGCACAAGTCACGCGATGAGCCTGGATCAAGTTTCACCGATGCAGGCGTTCTGGATCGGTGTCGCGCAATGTGCCTCGCTGATTCCCGGCATGTCACGCTCCGGGTCAACCATCATCGGTGGTCTGCTCGCAGGCCTCGATCGCAAGGTTGCCACGGAATATTCCTTTTTTCTCGCCCTCCCAACCATCATTGCAGCCACGCTCTATGAAACCTGGAAGGCACGCGGAACCTTTACCGATCAAGACTTTCTGGCACTCGCGCTCGGCATGGTCGTGTCATTCCTTGTCGCCTGGGCCGTCATCGCCGCCTTCCTCACCTATGTCAAACGGCACACCTTGCGGGTCTTTGCCTACTATCGTATTATGCTCGGAGTGTTGGTCATGTTGGTCGTTCGTTGAAAGGAGTTGTGCATGGCGTCAGATACGATTCATGTCTACGATACGTGGGTTCATGGAAAGAATGGTCGCATTCACTTCGATGTGATGACGACGGATGAAACGACCGCGCTCAAGCTTGCCAAGGAGTACTTGGTCAGTATCGGTGAGCCAAATGCTGCGGTGACGACGAAGGAATGCCAGTTCTGTCACAGCGAACCGCTCGTCATGTTTTCAGCGGAGCAGCAGAAACAAGTCAAAGAGAAGGGTGGATTCATTGTCCCCATGCCCGCCTAGCGACGAAGCACGGTCATTCGTGCCGGGTCAGCCCGTGACGAATGACCGAAGACGCTTACACACACAAGGCGAAATTGGAATTAGGGAACCGAATTAGGCTCTGAGGCGGTGGAGGAGTCGGGTTTCTTTTCAAATGCGAAGTGAATGATCAGAAAAATCACGCCGACGGTGATGGCAGAGTCCGCCACATTAAACGCCGGCCAGTGGTAGTTTTCGATATAGACATCCAGAAAGTCGATCACTTCTCCGAATCGCAGTCGATCAATCAAGTTACCAATCGCACCGCCGAGAATTGCCGCCACGCTCACACGGCCCACCCAGTCCTGTTCGGGCATCCGCACCAAGATCGTGCTCAGCAACCCGAGTGCAAAGATCGAGGTCAGCCCAAAAAACACCATCCGAAACGCGTTGCTGCTCCCAGCCAATAAGCCGAACGCTGCGCCTGGGTTCCGAATATATGTCAGGCTGAAAAGATTGGGGATGATGGGGATCGACTCGTGCAAGCGCATCGTCTGCATGATCTGCTGCTTGGTCAGCTGATCCAGCAGAACGATACTGCCGGTCACCAATGCCAACGCCATATTGCGAAGCCACGACGCGCTCACAAGACGGCCTCCACACACCGTTCGCAGAGAGTCGGGTGGTCACGATCCTTGCCGACAGCATCGCGATAGTTCCAGCACCGTTCGCATTTTGCGGCTACCGATTTTTCAACGGTGATCCGGATATCCGAAGAGTCCGTCGGTGCGGGCACCAGCGTCACACGAGACACGATGAAAATGGTGCCGAGCTCACGGGCATACGCGGTTAAAAACTGATGCGCGTCAGGACCGGCTTCGATCCGCACATGAGCCTCGAGGGACGATCCGATCAGCTTGTCTCGACGAGAGACTTCCAGTTCACCTTGCACACGGGTTCGATACGCCAGCAGTTTCTCCCAGCGAGTCGCCAACGCATCGTCCTTCCAGCGAGCGTGTGCTTCCGGGAACGAGACCACATGCACACTCATCGCTTCCTTGCGGGCCGATTCCGGCAACATGCGCCAAATCTCATCGGCGGTAAAACTCAAGATCGGAGCCATGAGTTTTGCCAGTGCCACAATAATTTCATACAGAACGGTCTGGGAGCCTCGTCTCAGCGGGGCATCTGCGCGAAACGTATAGAGCCGATCCTTCAGAATATCCAAATAAATTGCACTGAGGTCGACCGAACAAAAATTATTGAGCGCATGAAAGATGGTATGAAACTCGAACTCGTCGTACGCTCGCCGTACTTTGTCGACCAGCTCTCCAAGACGCATCAAGGCCCAGCGATCCAGCTCCGGTAGCTGTTCATAGGGAACACGATGCATCGCTGGATCGAAATCGTACAAATTACTGAGGAGAAATCTGGATGTGTTGCGGATCTTCCGATAGGCCTCGATCAGATGCGTCAGAATCTCCTGGGAGATGCGCAGGTCTTCGCGATAATCCTGAGCCGCTACCCACAAACGAAGAATTTCCGCACCAGACTGTTTGATGACATCCTGTGGCGCTACGACATTGCCGGCCGACTTGGACATCTTCTTCCCCTGCCCGTCTACGACAAAACCATGCGTCAGGACGGCTCGATAGGGTGCGCGATGATCCGTCGTGACACCGGCTAATAGGGCGCTATGGAACCAACCTCGATGTTGGTCGGAGCCTTCTAGATAGAGATCAGCTGGCCACCACTTCCTCGCCTTAAGAACGGCCGCATAACTCACACCGGATTCAAACCATACATCGAGAATGTCCCGCTCTTTCTCAAAGCCTGTTCCGCCACACGTCTGACAGGTTGTTCCAGCTGGCAGTAGGTCACCAGCGGATCGTTCGAACCAGACATCCGCCCCCTCTGATTCCATCAGAGACGCGATATGCTCGATGACGACTGGGTCGGCTACCACATGATGACATCCCGTACAGGTGAATCCTGGGATCGGCACACCCCACACACGCTGGCGCGAGAGACACCAGTCTGGCCGGTTTTCAATCATGCCGAAAATTCGATCACGGCCATAGCTCGGAATCCATTGGACTCGTTCGATCTCGCCTAGCGCCTCTTTCCGCAACTCATTCGTCTCCATCGAGACGAACCACTGTTCGGTGGCGCGGAAGATCACAGGGTTTTTACACCGCCAGCAGTGTGGATACGAATGGTTCAATGAACCGTGGCTCAGTAGACGGCCGTTCGCCTGAAGGTAATCGACAATCTTCGGATTCGCCTTGAACACATGCTGTGTAGCGAATTCTTTCACTACCTCTGTAAACCGTCCAGCACTATCGACTGGAGCTAGGATTTCCAGTTTCTCTCCTGGTGAGGCCTTGGCATTGTGATCGAGGACGAGAATGTAGTCTTCCATCCCATGGCCCGGCGCGATGTGGACGCAGCCGGTCCCTTGATCGAGGGTAACGAAATCCCCCAGGAGGATCGGCGAAAGCCCGGTGGAAAGCGGCCGCTGAGTTTCCAAGCCTTCAAAGCCCTCTCCACCCTTCTTTGCCCCCACGACGCGATAGTCTGTGATGGCGCAAGCCTTTGCAACGGCCTCCAGAAGCTTTTCCGCGACAATCAGCAGTTCATCGCCGACATGAACAAATGCGTAGTCGAAATCCCGGTGGAGACAGACCGCTTGATTGGCAGGGAGGGTCCAGGGCGTCGTCGTCCAGATGACAACGGACACACGCTTGATCTCATCGGGAAAGGAAATGCCAGGAAAAGTCGAAGCAAGTACCGCCGGCGAGGTGACGATCGGGAACTTCACATAGATCGATGGTGACGTGTGATCTTCGTATTCGACCTCCGCTTCCGCCAGCGCCGTTTGATCATGGGTGCACCACAGAACCGGCTTGAGCCCCTTGTAGACCCCTCCACGCTCGACAAACTTCCCGAACTCACGAATGATCGTGGCTTCATAGCCCGGCGTCATCGTCAGGTAGGGATGCTCCCATTCCCCTAGCACCCCGAGCCGTTTGAATTCCTCTCGCTGAATAGTGACGTATCGCTCGGCATACTCACGACAAAGCCTACGGATCGCCGACACATCCAGATCCTTTTTCTTGTCGCCGAGCTCCTTCATGACTTGATGCTCAATCGGCAACCCGTGACAATCCCACCCCGGCACGTAGGGCGCATGAAAGCCTGCCATCGTCTTCGACTTGACGATGATGTCCTTGAGCACCTTGTTCAGGGCATGTCCGATATGGATACGGCCGTTCGCATAGGGAGGGCCATCATGCAATACATAGCGAGGCCGTCCCTTCCCCAAGGCCTGAATCTGCTCATAGAGCTTCTGCTGCTCCCACCAAGCCAGCATCTCCGGTTCCCGCTGAGGCAAATTCGCCTTCATCGGGAAATCGGTTTTGGGAAGATTGAGTGTTGACTTGTAATCAGTAGACATAGAACACCCGAACACTCACACCATTCGTCATACGGAATCGACGGAATATACCGGAAGGAAGGGGGTAGGTACCAGCCCTAACTCACTGCCATCATACGATCGAGTGCGACCTTTGCCCACTGCTTGTCGTCCTCCGGCACCACGATGCGGTTGACGACGTGACCATCTGCCAGATTCTCCATGGCCCAGCACAGGTGCGCCGCATCGATCCGAAACATAGTGGCGCACTGACAAACCGTAGAAGACAAGAAGAATACTTTCTTGTCGGTGAGTTCGTCTTTTAAACGATTCACGAGATTCAGTTCCGTCCCGACCGCCCACGTCGTACCGGCCGGTGCAGCCGTCACGGTGCGGATAATGAATTCTGTCGATCCGATGAGATCGGCCTTGTTCACCACATCCTCGTGACACTCTGGATGGACGATCACCTTACCGTCTGGATATTGTTTGCGAAAATGATCCACATGCACCGGCTGGAACATTTGATGGACGCTGCAATGCCCCTTCCATAAGATCAAGGTGGCTCGCTTGATGGCGTCTCTGGTATTCCCGCCGTTTGGTTGATAGGGGTCCCACACGATCATCTGCTCCCGCGGAATCCCCATCTTATTGGCTGTATTCCGACCTAAATGCTCGTCTGGGAAAAAGAGAATCTTTTCTCGCCTCGCCCAACACCATTCGATCACTGCTTTGGCATTGGATGATGTGCACGTAATCCCTCCATGTTCTCCACAAAACGCCTTCAGGACTGCCGCCGAATTCACATAGACGGCCGGCATCACGGTCTCCTCGACTGGGATCACACGCCCCAGCGCCTCCCAACATTGGTCGACTTGCTCGATCGCAGCCATATCGGCCATGGAACAGCCCGCAGCCATGTCCGGCAGGATGACTGTTTGCTGAGAACGGCTGAGGATATCCGCCGTTTCAGCCATAAAGTGTACGCCACAAAAAACGATGTAGGGCCGTTCAGACCGCTCGGCGGCCAGTTTGGCTAACAAGAGTGAATCACCTCGAAAATCGGCATGCTGGATGACTTCATCCCGCTGGTAGTTATGGCCCAGAATCATGACTCGCTCACCCAGTACCTGCTTAGCCGCAACGATCCGCCGGTGCAATTCTTCGGCGGGCAGCGCCTGGTACTCATCAATCGGCTTCGGT
This sequence comes from Nitrospira sp., assembly GCA_029865225.1. Classification (GTDB taxonomy): domain Bacteria; phylum Nitrospirota; class Nitrospiria; order Nitrospirales; family Nitrospiraceae; genus Nitrospira_D. Next base: position 14,403 of record JAOUHJ010000010.1, on the reverse strand, counting down.
ACTGTCGCAGTGACTGACACAGCTCCTCCAAATGAAAAGAATGGTTATTCTACGATAGCCTCGCCTCACATTCAATGAATCGCCCAATGAGGGAAAGTCCTAGTCAGAGCCCCCAAAGGATCGGAGGCGCACTGGGCCTAATAGCCGATTGACTTCACAAACTCAGAGTACTACGATCATAAAAAATCGCTAGGGGAGCTCTCGAGCTGAGAGTCCGAATGATCGGACGACCCTCACAACCTGACCTGGGTAATACCAGCGTAGGGAAGCCGGATGACCGCGAACCCTCTGAAGAGTCAGCCGCCTTCCTGGTATACGGGAAGACGGCTTTTTTATTTGGGACAACCACGAAAGGATCTCACATATGAGCATCCAGACACATACAAACGGATCCGGACACGGAAATGGCCTGGTCACACCGTCGGTCCCTCTGACCACAACACCCCTGCCGGCATCGCGTAAGATTTATGTCGATGGTGCGCATCCTGGTGTCCGCGTTCCAATGCGGGAAATCAGCCTCACTCAAACCAAGGGAACGAATGGTACGAAATCGAGCAATCCCTCGGTGATTGTTTACGATACATCAGGTCCCTATACCGACCCCTCTGCCACCATCGATGTCCGCAAGGGACTCCAGCCATTGCGGCGTGCCTGGGTCGTCGGCCGACAAGATGTCGAAGAGCTTTCGGAAATCAGTTCGACTTACGGTCGAATGCGCGCAGCAGATCCTCAGCTGGCCGATCTTCGGTTCCAGCACATTCGCAAGCCCTTGAAGGCCAAGCGAGGGATGAACGTTACCCAGCTGCACTATGCTCGAAAGGGCATCGTCACCCCGGAGATGGAGTTCATTGCCATCCGTGAGAATCAATCGCGGGAACGGACCTCCAACCTTGGCCAACACAATGGTCATGGTGGCGGCGTGCGGCAACATCCGGGATTCGCCTGGGGTGCCAATATTCCTTCCGTCATCACGCCGGAATTCGTGCGGGACGAGGTCGCTCGCGGTCGTGCGATCATCCCCTCGAACATCAACCATCCCGAGAGCGAACCGATGATCATTGGCCGCAACTTCCTGGTAAAGATCAACTCCAACATCGGTAATTCCGCGGTGGCCTCATCGATCGAAGAAGAAGTCGAGAAAATGATCTGGTCGACACGCTGGGGGGCGGATACCGTTATGGACCTCTCAACCGGTAAGAATATCCATGAAACGCGAGAGTGGATCATCCGCAACTCACCGGTGCCGATCGGAACAGTGCCGATCTACCAGGCGCTGGAGAAAGCAAACGGCAAGGCAGAAGACCTTACCTGGGAAATCTTTCGTGATACATTAATCGAACAGGCGGAACAGGGTGTGGACTATTTCACGATTCACGCGGGTGTACGCCTGGCGTACGTGCCGATGACCGCCACACGAATGACCGGGATAGTGTCCCGCGGTGGCTCGATCCATGCAAAATGGTGCCTGGCCCACCATCAAGAAAACTTCGCCTACACACACTTTGAGGAGATCTGCGAGATCATGAAGGCCTACGACGTCGCATTCAGTCTCGGTGACGGGCTCCGCCCGGGATCGATCGCCGATGCGAACGACGAGGCACAGTTTGCCGAGCTTGAAACATTAGGCGAACTGACCCAGATAGCGTGGAAGCATGATGTGCAGGTCATGATCGAAGGTCCAGGCCACGTTCCCATGCATATGATTCAAGCCAACATGGAAAAGCAGCTCAAGGCCTGCCACGAAGCTCCGTTCTATACCCTCGGTCCGCTGACAACCGATATCGCTCCCGGTTACGACCACATCACCTCGGGAATCGGCGCCGCGATGATCGGTTGGTACGGCTGTGCCATGCTCTGCTATGTCACTCCCAAAGAGCATCTGGGATTGCCGACCCGCGAGGACGTCAAAACCGGCGTGATCACCTATAAAATCGCGGCACATGCAGCCGACTTGGCTAAAGGTCATCCCGGTGCTCAGGAGCGAGATAACGCTCTGTCGAAGGCCCGATTTGAGTTCCGCTGGGAAGATCAGTTCAATCTGTCGCTCGATCCGGAAACCGCGCAGCAGTTCCACGACGAGACACTCCCGGACAACGCCGCCAAGGTTTCGCATTTCTGCTCGATGTGCGGTCCACATTTTTGTTCCATGAAAATCACCCAAGACGTTCGAGACTATGCTGCACAGCTGAACATCGACGAACAGCAGGCCATCCAAATTGGTATGAAGGAAAAGGCCGAAGAGTTTAAGACAACCGGGGCTGAAATTTACCGGTAGGAGAGCTGTATGGCAAAACCGAAGCCTGCTCCGTTACGTGAGCGAGACATCACCAGGCAGATCGCCCGGGAATACTATAAAGAGTTCGATCAGCTCATCGAGAGTGATGTCATTATCGTCGGCGCTGGGCCGTCAGGGCTGATCTGTGCACATGATCTGGCGACCATGGGATTTCGAACGCTGCTCATCGAACAGAGCTTGGCGCTCGGCGGGGGATTTTGGTCCGGTGGATACCTCATGAACAAAGCCACGATCTGCGAGCCGGCGAACGAGATTCTCGATGAAATCGGCATTCCCTGCAAAAGGATCAAAGAGTGCGAGGGGATGTATATGGTCGATCCCCCGCACGCCACAGGCGCCCTGATCTCAGCCGCCTACAACGCCGGTGCCAAGGTCATGAACCTGACGCGCGTGCTAGACTTGATCCTCCGCGACAATGGCGTGCTGGAAGGAGTCGTCGTCAACAACACCACAGCCGAGATGGCGGGCCATGATCTGATCCACGTTGATCCGATTGCCCTTGAGAGCAAGATCGTGGTGGACGCTACCGGCCATGATGCCATCGTGGTCGAGCTTCTCCATAAACGAAATCTGTATAATAAAGTACCGGGAAACGGGGCCATGTGGGTGGCGCGATCCGAAGAGGAGATCATGGACCGGACGGGAGAGGTCTATCCGAATTGTTTCGTGATCGGATTGGCCGTCGCCGCCGTCTATGGCACACCAAGAATGGGACCTGCCTTTGGGTCCATGTTGCTCTCTGGACGGTACGGAGCCGAATTGATTAAGAAGAAACTGAAACAGGAGTAACGGCACCTCTCGATCGTCAGACAGCAGAGGGTTCAGGACCGCTCTCCATAACGATGACGACTGGGTAAAGGCGTTGACGAAACATGGACGTTCAGGATTTCCTCCTTCAGGGCGAAGGGCGCGAGGAAGACAAGCGCCAAGCTTGGACTCTGTTCCAACAGGCGTTTGAACGACAGATGAAAGGAGAACTTGAGGAGGCGGTCAACCTCTACAAGCAATCAATCGCAACCCATCCCACTGCCGAGGGCTACACATTCTTGGGCTGGACCTATAGCTTCATGGGGCGGCTTGATGACGCCATCGAAGAATGTCACAAAGCCATCGCGCAAGACCCGGATTTCGGCAATCCCTACAACGATATCGGCGCGTACCTGATAGAAAAAGGTGAATTCGAGGAAGCCATTACATGGTTTCAGAAAGCGATGCAGGCCAAGCGGTACGAGAGCCCTGCCTACCCGCACCTGAATCTCGGCCGGGTGTATGAACGCATGGGGAACTGGACCGACGCGATCGAGTCGTACAAGAAAGCCCTCGCTCTAGATCCGAATTATAAGCTCGCCAGAAAGGCCCTCGGGCGGCTGGTGAGCTCTCTCAACTAAGGTCGTACTCATGCACAAGACTATCCTCGTGGCCATCACCGACTTGTTCTTCTACACGAAAGTCAAGGATGCGCTGCGACAGACGAATTTCCAGATAGAGAAAGCCCGAGCTCAACAGGATATCATCGACAAAGCTGCGTCGACAAGCCCGAGCTTGATCATTCTCAACATGAACGATTTGACCCTTGATGCGTTTCACGCATTGGAACAGTTGCAAGACGATCCACGATTGCACACGATTCCAACACTCGCCTTTGCCAACCATGAAGAAGTGGACACCTGGAACCGTGCAAAGGCACTCGGGGTAACAAAGATCGTTTCCCGCAATGAGTTTTCGGCTCGGACGAAAGCATTGGTAGAGGAATTGGTAACCGGACATGCTGCCACTTCATAGCAACGGAAGGGATTTACCTGCTATGACTTTCAATTTCAACATGCGCAGATTTCTCAACTGACCATGAAACAGTCACGCCTTCACTCACAACATGCCCAACTCGGAGCAACGTTTGAAGAGGTCACCGGCTGGGAGATGCCAGCTCACTACGGCGATGTGGCTGCTGAGCATCGTGCTGTCCGACAGGCCGTCGGCATTGCCGATCTCTCGCATCGAGGCAAAATCAGGGTGACCGGCGAAGATCGCGTGAAGTGGCTGCAAAACGTCATTAGCAACGACATCCTTCCCCTCCAACCTGGGAATGGCCGCTACTCCAGCTTGTTGACCCATAAAGGCAAGATGCTCACATACTTTCGCCTGTACATGCAGACGGAAGCGATCATGGTGGAAGATGTCGGTGAAATTGGGGAGATGACGTTTCAGGCTCTTCGTAAATTCCTGCTCTACGGGACCAAAGCAAAGATGGAAAACTGCGCCGAGAGCTGGGGGCTACTCCAGATCAGCGGACCAAAGGCGGCCCATGTGGTGCAATCAGCGTTCGGAGTGGATGTCACGGATTTGCAGCCAGTCAATTTCGTCACAGCACAAATCAGCGGGCATCACGCATTGGTAATACGCACGGAAGAAACAGGAGAGGTCGATATCGAGGTGCTGCTTCCTGCCGATAGCCTGCTGCCGGCATGGACAGCTGCCATGGAAGCCGGCGCCAAGTTTGGAATCAAAGCCATTGGGAGCCAGGCACGAGAAGCGTTGCGCCTGGAAGCCGGTCTTCCAAAGGCTGGACCGGATTTGAACGAGGAGATTGTCCCCCCTGAAGCTAATCTCGAAGGCAAAGCGTTCAGCTTGAGCAAGGGGTGCTATCCGGGACAAGAAGTCGTCGCACGTATGGATACATACGGCAACGTCCGCCGCAAGCTTGTCGGGTTGGTTTTGAAGGATTCAATAATTCCACCGCATGGTGCTAAGCTCTATAGTGTTGATCGTGAAGTGGGGTGGATCAGCAGTGCGGCCCATTCCCCTCAACTCAACCAAGTTGTGGCGTTCGGATTTCCGCTGCGAGACTTCAGTAAGCCTGGTACCGACTTGACTGTGGAACATGAGAACAGCCGATATCCGGCAACTATTCAGACCCTCCCCTTTTACACCAAGCCCTGACGCCATACCCCAGAAAACCAATGTCCCTGGAAGACCAAGACAGTAGCGATCAGACCACTCCTTACCAAGCAGCAGGCGAGCTTGTGGGCATCACCAAGTTGGTGGATGAATTTTATGCCAATATGGATACATTGCCGGAAGCTGAAACGATCAGAAAAATGCACCCGCCCGATCTCACCGAATCCCGCAGAAAATTGACCTATTTCCTGTGCGGCTGGCTGGGAGGTCCCCGACTTTTTCAGCAACACTATGGGCCAATCAGCATTCCTGGTGCTCACAAGCGATTCCCAATAGGCTACGAAGAACGCGACGCCTGGCTCCTCTGCATGCAACGGGCCCTCGCTACTCAGCCATACACCGAGGAGTTCAAGCAGTACCTCCTAGCCGCACTTAGTATCCCAGCGGAACGAGTCCGGCAAGTAAATATGGGAGAGTTCTAGCACACACCCCTACGCCCATTACTGTCCTCCCTAGGTCTCCGGCGGACATTGAGATACATCCCTGCATCCTTGCGGATACAGAAGTAAGACTTCTGGCTTTACTGCAGACAGAAGCATTTGTCTTCGCAATCAATGCGATATGACGGAATCCTCGGCAGTTCCGAAGCTGCCTTCGTCTGGCATTTCCCTTGCTGATGTAGCGGAGAGGCGTATTGCACCCTTCTGAGAAGAATAAGGATCGTGTCGCGGTGAAACTCTGTGGGACTACTATCGGGGAATAGGCAAGAAGGGGGTGGCGCTGTAAGGTTTCCAATGGCGACTGGAGACATCAAAGAATGAGCTTCTCTTTCTTCATCCACACAAAGCACAAAGGTCCCCTTCCACTTCATTCAGAACCGATCTCGATTGGATGCGAAGCCTGGGTCGACGTGAGCCGGTTTTGTACCGCTGAAAAGTCCTGGCCCAAACCCATTGGTACTCACAGCAAGTCCGGAGATTATTTTCACGCTTCTCCTTCCCAGACCTCTTTCACAAAATCATTCGCCGACCTACGCAGGAGGTTTCGGAGAAGTTTTCCCGAAGATCTCGACTAGATACAGCCGCAACTCCACCCCTACTCCCGTGCCCTTGCTCGGATTCTGGGCTTGACGAACCACGAGCGGTCTCGTTCATAATTCATCCAAACGCAGCTACCTCAGCACACAAACTCCATAAAGAACGTTTGAAATCGCAGATGCGTCGCCCATTCAGTTACCTCCATCGTGCAGCAATTGCGACGACATGGGCCGCCCTCACGGGATGTGCAACCACGACCGTGACAATCACACCATCACCCCAGCCTCCCATCTGCGATGGCGCGGCTTCTGTCCTCGTTCTCTGGACACACCAGTGGCGTCCAGATCAAAAGGACGTGCCGGAGCGGGAGGCTGCCGCTGAAATCGGCTTGAAGGAGTTTCTGCACCGATCCAGATGCTTCGCGAGATTTGAGCTTCGCCGCCTACCAATCATGAGTCCACCCATGATTGCCACGGAAGTAGGCTCAGCAAATGAGCAGTTCGAGAGCTCGGACCAGTGATCAAGCTCCTTGCCTCGCCCGCGCTCATTGACGGAGGAACAGAAGTCGTACTGCATATTGCCGAACACACATTGCCCAGTCAGAAACTGGCTCGGGTGTTCACTATTCACTGGCAGAATGGAGGTTCTGGCGTCATCAAAGGCGTGGAGTCTCTTTCAGATGACATGCGATTTGCTCTTGTTCATGCGCTGCAGTCACCCACTCTACAAAAGCTATGTTCGCAGAATATAGAGCAGACCTACTGCCCAACCATGCCAGTGATCGCAGGACGAGCAAATAGATGACGGAATATTATGCAAATCGATATACTGACGGTCCTGCACATATGTAAGGCTGACTTGTCCCAAGGACAGTAGACGAAGACCTGGAGGCCCTAATGACCCGCAACATCTTTCGTGCAACACATTTCTCGGCAGCACTCACACTCCTTTTGGCTCCTACCCTGACTAATGCAATGTCAGGTATGGACTTGCCGTATAGCGAACACGCGAGCACGGGTTCTTCACTCTCCAAGAGTATGGCGTCACCGATTAACTCCTCGGAAGCGGAGATCGAGATGACTTACAGTGCCGATGGGAAGACCGCCATCTTTGTTTCCGGACGCCGAGGGAGCATCCCCTCACCAGAAGTTCCCTACAACTTCGATATCTGGATGGCGCACAATGTGAATGGCGAGTGGCAAGAACCGATTCATCTGGGACCAGATATCGATCCGACAGTGGGTCCAAATATCAATACATCAGCATGGGAGCTCGAACCGAGCTTCTCGGCAGACGGAAATGTCATTTATTTCACGAGATACCAACCTGGCAATCTCTCCACCGGCGATCTCTACGTGACCCAGAAGGTCAATGGAGTCTGGCAACCGGCGAGAAATTGGAACGATGTCCCGGAACTCCCTCACATCAATACCCCAACCGGGGAAGAACATTGCCCCATCATCGCCTCGGATAGCCTGATTTATTTTAACTATCAGCAGCCGGGAGTCACTCAAGATAGCGACATCTGGAAGGTTGAAAAGAAGGATGGTGTTTGGCAGAAACCTGAGAGCTTGGGACCACGCATCAATTCACCCTTTCGTGACCATATGCACTGGACCGGTCTGTCAACGGATGGAAAGAGCCTCATTATCACCAGCACACGCCCAGATATGGGCTCGCGGGGCGGACATGATATGTGGATCTCCTACCAAAATCAGAATGGCGAGTGGCAGGAACCACTGAACCTTGGCGATACCATCAACACAAGTGGCGAAGATATGTGTTGGACCTTTACGCCGGACGGCAAGACGTTCACGGGTGGCTCGGGCCCTCGTGATTCGTATAATCACGATATCATGTGGGTTCACAAAGACCACATTCCGCTGCTGAGGAACTTTGAGCCAATCGGGCCACCGCCGAATCTGCTCATCTCCGGCAAGCGGAATTCCGACGACAGAAGATGATGTCACTGCCCGATCTCAGAGATCTGCAGCAAGTACCACAGCTACCGGTAATGCTGAGCTTGGGTGAGAAACAGGCTGGCATATAGCCCTTGTTGTCGCATCAAATTGTCGTGGGTGCCTTGTTCCACGATTTGCCCCTGATCGACGACAAAGATCCGATCCACCATTTTAACCGTCGATAGCCGATGGCTGATCAAAATCGCCATCCGTCCACGTGCGAGTTCGTGAAATCTCTCGAAGAGCTCTGCCTCCGCTTTGGCATCCATGGCACTGGTCGGCTCATCAAGAATAAGAATCTGCGAGTCTCGAAGTAAGGCTCTGGCGAGCGCCACCTTTTGCCATTCCCCGATACTCAATTCATGCCCACCATCAAACAACTTGCCGAGCAATGTGTCATACCCCTGCGGCAAGCGCTGAATGACTTCATGAATCCCAGCCTGTTTGGCCGCCTGCGCGACGGCCGTGTCATCAACAGCGAGGCCTCTTACGCCTAACCCAATATTTTCTTTTGCAGACAGCTGAAACTTCACAAAGTCCTGATAGATCCCACTGACTGCACCACGGACCTCGGTAATGGGATAGTCCCGAAGATCAACTCCATCAATAAAAATACGCCCCTCTGATGGATCGTACAGACGACACAAGAGCTTCACCAACGTCGTTTTCCCTGCGCCATTCGCGCCGACAAAGGCAACATGTTCCCCAGGTTTGATCGAAAAGGTGAAATTTCGAATCGCGACACGCTCCTCATGAGGATATTGGAACGAGACATGATCGAATACGACCCCTTGCGTGATCGGTCTGGGGAAAGCCCTCGGCTTCGCAGGCGTCGGCAATCGGGATTGGATGCCTAAGAACTCGCCCAATGTCGTTAGGAATAGATTGCTTTCATAGAGGTTCGAAACGCTGTGTCCAAATCCCTCCAGAAATCCTGAGGCCCGCTGTACCGCTTGAAAGCAAATAACAAGGTCACCCAGAGTGAGCAAACCGTAAAATGTGCGGACCGCCACGAAGCTGCAGACCCCGAATACACCGGCTACACCAATGAGTTGTGCTACAAGGGTTTTGATCGCCCATCGACGCTCCAAACTGATTCGCTCCTGACGCAGCACCGATCGAGCGTCTTGGAACCATTCTCGTAGACTCGGACCAAGATCGAACAACCGAACTTCTTTGGCTGCCGTCGCTTGCGTCAATAACGCGTTGACGTACCAAGCTTTCCGCTCCAGTGGTATCCGCGTTCGTTCCCAAACATACAGAGTGTTGGATTGCTGAAGACGGACCAAGAAGTACGGAATGGCCGTCGCAATTAGAACCGGAATGATCCCCCAATGCAGCCACCACAGTATCGCCCCCATCGAGAGCAACGAAATAGTGTTCTGCCCAAGTTGAAGCACAGCATTGAGAATCGCGGTCGGTCGGTATGGAGCCTCCTGTTGGGCATGATGCAACGTGTCCTGGTATTGCGCATTTTCATAGTACTCGAGATCGACCTCAACCGACTTTGCCTGAAGGAGCGCGTACATGTGATCGGTGACGACTTGGGCCTGTATTTTTGAAATCAGACCAGCTGCTACGCCCAACATGGCACTGATCCCCGCAACACCCGCTAGCCCAGCAAGAATGGTGATGACTCTGGTCAACGAAGCGTCATCCGTAGGAGTCTTCAGTCCTTCGGTCACAGCATCGATCAAGAGCTTTGTGAGATAGAGCATTATCAGCGGAAGAAGCCCCTGGAGGATGCGGACTACAACGCTGGCAACCGCCAGGCGTGGGCTGCTCTGCCAGACGAACGAAAGGGCCCGACGAACGGTGAGCAGAAAAGGCCCTAGCCGCTTTGTCATCCCATTCATGAACAGCTGAAGCACCATGTACCCCGCATCACGGCTCCATCGTTCCAAAACACTCACACCGGATCCCAGATCCCTGACTCACCGACTTTGAACCATCAGGCGGATAGAAAAAGGTGACCGTAAAGCCTTGCCAGTGCGTCCCCGGCTCCTGAAAGGCCTGCCCGTTAAGTGTGAGCCAAGCATGGCCATCGAGACCCGACATGTCTTTTCTGACTCCACAATGAAACATGACTGGATATCCCAGTTGCCGAGCGAATCGATAGAGTGCGAGTGATCGCGGAAAGCAATTCCCTCTCTTATTGTAGGGAAACAGCCGGAGCCAGCGATCCACATAGCAGGTCAGGATCTTCATCTCCGCATCGTTCTGTTTAGCTTTGGCTGAGAGCGTGCCAAATTGCTCAAGCACCCTCGGCAACGTCTTGAATCGCAATGCGATACGAATCCAGAGCACCGCAGCACCAACCCAAAGGATTGTCCAGTACTTGTGTACAAGCCGAAACCTTATCTGTCTCATAAAAGCACGCCTCAACTTCACCACCATCTGTGGCAGAGCAGCATTCTATGAATCACCGTCTCTCACAGAGCTAGCCCACGGACATGTCAACACCGACTAGTGAGAGCCTCGCCAATGAACGCGAACCAACGATTAATCACTCCACGAATTCTTGGCGACAAGAGACGCTTCACCTCTCGATGAAGTGGGACAATGATCTGAGCGAGGCACGAAAGAAGGAGACCACCATGACACCATGAGGGAGGTGTTATCGCCACGGGACTGTGAGCGCGACACAGCGACAAGCCCAACCACCAACGCTCCGACCATGAATCCTTTACTGAAAAATAGAGTGCTCCTGCCTGTTCCTCGGTAATCCCCTGATGGGCATCTGACAGCAAACTGGCCGGCATCCGGTGAGCAAGTGCCTCAACTTCTACGTCGGTTTTGAGCCGTTCAAGCACCGCGGCAGGTAGGGGCGCATCAAGCATGATATGTGCGACTGACAAGCCAAGATAGAGCATGCGCCGACATCGCCAGGTTGAAGCATGGACAAAGATCTGATTCCAGCCTAGATCTGGATGTGACCGGACAAATTCTGCCACATCGCAGACCCATTTCAGGTGCTCCCACGCGTGCTTCGACCCATGAACACACAGTACAATCAAAAGCATTTCCGGTGCCAAGCCCGGCACTGTCTGGTTTGCAAACGCAACCCCAACCCGCCGAGCCCAGAACTCTGGGCGATCTAAGCGAAAGGCAAAGTGTTGATGCGCCATCACCCATTGGAGATCGACGCGACAGAGCGTCCGTCTTTTCACAAACACCTGGTGTGGGCCGTGATCATGATGCCGGTCACTCTGCTCGGCTACCACGCTCCTTCGGTCGTAGCCCAGCGCCGACAAAATCACCTGTGCTTTCTCCACGGAGTCTTCAGGAACAAGCAGGTCGAGGTCGGTAAAATCGCGAAGAGTTAGATCTCCATATGCCAACACAGCAAGTGTGGCCCCTTTGATCGGAATAACCGGGACTCCACGCGCCTGAAACGCTTCACACAAAGTAATGACTTCTTGGGCAAGCGACCGATTCAGCAAGGCACCCGCTTGGGTCTTTTTCCTCAAATGAGCTAGCGGTTCGAGAGGTACAAGATTAGGGCAAATTGTGCTCAGATTCCTATGTAACAGGTGGCTCACGCCATGATACTCGGCCATCGCGAGCACAACCGCCCAGTCTAGCGACGCCTGTACCTGGTGTCGAATACGCGTTTTGAGATCATCGGATACGATTGTGCGGGCACACCAGACGAGCAATTCCGCCTCAGGGGTCAGAGGAAACTGCCGAGCCACAGACGGTGTAGGCATCAGCATACCTGCTCCAGAAGAGGGGTGACTAGTTTAGGCAGGTCGAGGATGTCCCGGCCAAAGTGTAAGCGATAACAGTCCACCTGCTGGACGAGCTTCGTCAAGACCTGAAATTCTCGCCGGGCCACCTCTTGGTCATAGACCAATAAGGCTTGCGGCAGCACCAGTTCTAAGGCACGGCTCTTAGAGATCCTCTCCAGATGGCTCTTCGGGGCATCAACAACCTGCGGAAACAGCACCAAAGCTGGCTTGCAACAGGTCCCGATCCCAGTAGGGTAGATTTCCTCGGCGTAAAAGCCTCGCTTGTGAAAACCAGGCTGTCGCTGCAGCACCTGCTCTGGCGCATTGCGAAGTTCAGGAAAGAAGGCAATGGTCTCATCGGTGACGTTGATCTTGATTGGGAAAGAAAGGAGCTCGATGTGGCCTCCGGCATCTCTAATCAGTGGGTGGTCATCCGAAAGATACCGATAGCCGGCACGGAGCAAGGAGATAAAAGACGTCGTCTTCCCGCGGCCGCTGTTCCCAGGGATGAGGACGCCACGCCCCTGCCACTCTAGCGCCGTAGCATGGATAGTATAGAGGCGCTGGTGTCGTAAGAGTTCGATCAAGGTCAGATGAAACAGATATTCAATCAAGTTGTCGGACATCCGCTCAGGCTTGAGCAGGTACCCCTCGGCTCGGCCGTTGGCACCATCAATCACGAATAACCCCGCATCAGTAAAGTCGATGAGCAATCGTCCGCCGTCCTGACTCACGACATAGGGCAAATCGTCCTCCGGTCGCCCCTCAGCCGCCACGTCCGTGCCGGAAACCAGGTGCCGAACCGACGGGGAAAGCGCCAGGGGAATTTCCGATCGGTCCTGTACGGTATAGAACTGCACGGTGAGCGGTGTAGTCTCCTCAATGGCATCGCGCCGGAAATGCCGCAGCAACTCCTCTACTGGTGCGGTCAGCAGGGAAGATGAGGTGGTATACCGGACCGGTGTCCCGTACAGGGAAAAGAGATATTCGGTCTTCGGCTGATCTGCGACTGGCATCGCCACGCTGCGCCTCAAGTCACTGGTTATCATTCGCTGCTCGACATGGGTATGAAGAAGGCTGGCTGATCCTCACGAACCAACCAGCCCTCTCTTACGGGTTACCGGTCGCCAAAGTTCCAGAACTTCCCGGTATTCCCGGACCGTCCCGGCACGCCATCCCAACCGCCGTTACCCCAACCGTTGTTGCCGCGCGGTCCGCCATGGCCGGAACGCGTCGCGGTGATATCCCGCAACAGTTCATGCTTGGCAAGAGCCGGCTGTACATACGTCTCTTTCTTCATGCTGCCTCACCTCCTTTCTTGTTGAAGTAGCCCCTCCTGGGTCAGCTCGTTGACCAAGGTGACGAGATCGTCGAGGGCCCGCTCGGGAGCGACATCGAACCGGTCACAGAGGACCGCCTGGATGTCGCTGATGGTCTTGTCGCCTGTACACTGTTCCCAAATAACACTACCGACCCGGTTGAGCGTGTAGTACCGCCCACTGCTGAGGTCCAACAACACAGTCTCCCCATCCATGCTCGTGCCTTGGACATCGGGGCTGGACCGGAGGACCGTTCGATCGCACACGGTTTGATCGATGGTCCAAACTGGTACGGCATCGGAGGTAGCTTGGTGAAGAGAGCGAGACATGGATTTTTCCTCCTTACGCGGATGTTGTTCTATCAGGGAGACGATCTGAGCCCTCGAACGCCGGTCCTATCGGTCTCTCTGACCCATAGGGTAGCTGCCGAGTCTGAGTCCATTCTTGACGCACGATGCCCTCGTGAAAAAGGCCGCACACCTTTCTGCTCGGAACTCAGTCAGGGAAGTACGGAATCGAAAATTGTGACTTGCCGGAATGGAAGCGCCAATTGCTTGATGGGATCGACCGTGTTTTGGAGAGGTGCCTTCTGTTCATCACTAAACCTTACTACCTAGGCCATATAGCCTATACATCAACTGAATCTTTTGCGTATATTCCACATTCGTAGGGGGTACTGATCTTGGTACACCAGCTGACAAGCAACTGTAATGCCGATGCGCAGAAACCAGGATTTCGGTGTCAGCGCAGATGGTAGGGTCACGAGATCACTGAGCTGAAACGTTCTCTGAATACCAAGCCTGTTCAACATCAATTGAAACTGAGGATTGGCAACGCCATTACTCCGCTTCTGCCTCATGCATTGCATTCAGCATTACATGAGCAAAACCTGGCTAGAACCTGGTGGTTGGCTCTGCCTTCACGCAAATAGTTACTGTGACAGAACCCAAGGTCCCCGGTAGTCAGGCTGATTTTGGCCAGGAGGGTTTGGTGTTTGTGGAGGTAATTGATGTGTGGGCAAACACACGCCCGAATGGACTAGATAAGATGGACGAGCCGACAACCTGCGTACCGGTTTGGTACGGTGGAACACTCCGCGGATGGCGGAGCGGATCCACAGAAGGAGGAGCGGCTCATGAAGACACCCAAGGTGATTGTTGGGCT
>JAOUHJ010000075.1 GCA_029865225.1 Nitrospira sp. | reverse complement strand
CAATGGATGAGGCCGCGAAGTATTTAGGCATATCCAAATTGACCCTGTACGGATGGGTCTCCGCGAGAAAACTGGGGTACGTCAAAATCGGGCGCCTGGTGAAGTTCAAGCAAGCTCAGCTGGACGCTTGGATCGATCAGCACACAGTCACACCACGGAGAGACAACCATGGGACTCACGAAGCGGCGCGATAGCTACTATGTGGAGTTCCGTGTAATGGAAAGTGCAGACGGCACATCGTGGAGCCTTGCGAGTGGCATCCCTGGGGCGAAAAAGAAGCGATGGAAAGTCGGGGGCCTGAATAAGACGATCGCCCGGGAGATGGAATCCGCGATCAAGACTCGCTTGCTCTTGGGCCACGAGAAAACCGAACAGGCCAAGCCAATTTTGTTCCGTAATTGGGCCAAGGCCTACCTAGACCTCGAATCCATCAAGACGCTCCGCAGCTACCAAGATCGACTCGAAATTGTTGAGCGGCAACTGGTCCCGTTCTTCGGTGGAAAGGTCTTAACGGAGATTCGGCCTCATGATGTCGAGGTCTTCCGCGCACAACGAAAGAAGAAGGACGGCAGCAAGCCCAGCATTCAAACCGTGAACAATGACCATATTGTCCTCAAGCACTGTCTCAACGTTGCAATTCGAAGAGGGCTCTTACAGGTCAACCCAGCTTCAAGGATTCCCCTCCCCGACCTACGGAACGCACGGGACAGAGTCCTCACTGAGGAGGAATGGAGCAAGCTCTATCAAGCGGCCACGCCTCATCTCCGCCCAGTGCTGTTGACGGCTTACCAGCTCGGACAACGCCTCAGTGAAATTGTCGGCCTAACATGGGACCGCATAGATCTCAAGAGAGGCTTTATCACCCTACGGAGCCAGGACACCAAGACCAAGAAGCCGCGACAGGTCCCCATGACCCCAGACGTGAAAGCCACGTTGCACCGGTTAGCGAAAGTCCGGAGTCTCTCAACGAGACACGTCTTTCTGTACAATCGGCAACCATTGAGGGATTTTCGCACGGCCTTTCGGACAGCCCTGACCGAGGCAGGCTTAAGTGACTTTCGCTTCCATGACCTTCGACATTGTGCTGCAACCAACCTACGGAGAGCTGGAATTGACACCACGACCGCCATGCAGATTGTGGGCCATACGTCTCCACAGATGTGGAAGCGATACAATCAGATCAGAGAGGAAGATCTCACACAGGCGGCCAATAAACTTGGGAAATATCTTCAAGAGAACACGCCGGGAACACTTGACCCCAAGGCGGAGAGTCTGTAAAACTGTAACTCCTTCAAATCATTGAGATGCTGGCGTAGCTCAATCGGCAGAGCAGCGGTTTTGTAAACCGCAGGTTGGAGGTTCGATTCCTCTCGCCAGCTCCACAAATTCCGCTGACGGATCAACCCCTTTGCGACTTACAGAACTCCTGCTCGCCCCCCTCAATTCAGCCAGTGTACCCGCGATTGTAACCGTCTCTCGCTCGAAATAGGCTGACAGCGACCGCGCTGCCTGTTCGAGATCTCTCTCGTTCACAATGTTGTACCGATCAAAGACACTCCTGGTCTTATGACCGGAAATCGCCATCGCCACCTTCTCAGGGACTCCGGCGCGTACCATGTTCCGTACGGCCGTCCGTCTGAAATCATGGGGGATCTTCCCCTTCCAGACCTTTCGGCCTTTCGCCGCATCCTTCTCCATCTGTCCAAGTCCCACAGCCTCACAAGCTTTCCGCCAGGAGTGCTTGAGGGTTTGGAGTCGAATTCCGCCTCGATGACAGATCCAGGGGCAAGCAGTCCACTTCAGGTCACATCTATTTTTCCATGTCTCCAGAACCCGATACAGATCCCCGGTCAGGTAGAGAACGCGAGGGGTATTGGTCTTGGTATCCCGAGCGTGCAGGAAGAGTTTGCCTTCCGTCCAGTTAATCTGTCGCCACTGGAGGGAGCAGACCTCACCCATCCTCATACCGCTATAGTAAGCAAGACTGACGACGACTTGTGCGTAATCTGGTAACGCGCCTCTGAGGGCTAGAAAATCTTCATGTTCAAAGAACCCCGATCGGATGTTGTGCTCTTTCAACTGTGGAATGTGGGGTATTCGAGCCACGAGTTGCGGTGTCTGCTCAAACCCCAATCTAAACATTCTTTTGAGGTATCCAAGCTCACGATTGATCGTGCCGTTGGCGGCTCCATGACTCTGACGCTTGACGATGTAGGCTTTCACTCTCTCAGTCGTAATTCTGACCGCTCGCATCTTCCCGAAAAACGGCTTCAGATGAAGTAGGTATTCGCCGATGCGTCGCAGCGTCTTTCGTTTATTCAGCTGGTAGTCCTGCTGCACTAAGTTGGCGAGGTCTTCGAACGTGGTTCGCTCAACCTTGGGTCCACGATACAGCCCTTTCGCAACATCCCCTTCCCTCTCCTTAAGGAGCCTCTTGGCTTCCTCTCTGGCAAATGTCTTCGTACTCTCCTGAATCGGTCGGCCTTCAATGTAATACTTGATCCAATACGGGCCGACCTCAATCAACTTATGCGATGCAGGATCTCTCTGCTTCCTGCGGTAGATCATGCCCATCATTGGTCTCCTTTTTGTGTTTCGCAATGAACTGATCCATGTCAACCACGTCCACCATGACCCGCCGACCCTGCCGGACTTGAGGAAGGTGCCCTTCCCATATCAAGTGACGAATCGCCCAGGGGCTTCTGCCGAGATACCGACCGGCCTCCTTCACGCTGTACAACCGTTTGCTGATTTGATCACTCATCCCGCTCACCCCCTTTCTTTGTTAAGACTCTATCCTTCTGCTCCCAGATCGGCTAACCGATCCGCACGCCTTCTCAGCACCTGAACAGCCTTTCGACCGATTGAGTCAACTACCACTTTCATAGCGCCCACCTCACCTTCCAAGACCATGTCCATGATGACGGCGGCACGCACATACTCTGACACAGTCATCCCTTGCTTCTTTGCGACATTCTCTATCAACTTTCGCTCCTCCGGTGTGACCTTGAACTGCATAAGCTCTGTACGTGATGGACCCATAGTAACCTCCATTGATAATATTAATCGTATTACCATTCACGATGGTAATATTATTCGTATTATGTGTCAAGGGAGGATTCCTATGACTTTCAGCAGCATCTATCTGTGGAGCAGGAGGTGCTTCGTTGCCGCCCTTGCCCAGGAGGGTCAAAATTCAAGTGAGGATTCTGAAGCTGCAGCATCGTGGTGCTAACAGTTATAGCAGGTCTGCGCTAGCGCCCTATTGACAGCTGAGCTGGACCAAGAAGCCGTATCCGTCTATTCTTGGCTTTGTACTCTTCGATTAGCCCCTTTCTTTTTAAAGCTCCAAGGTTTCGCATAACACGTTTTTCAAATTCTAATCGTGGATTCCCTCGCGTCAGAACTCCAAGTTGCTTGAGGACGCGGCCTGTCAATGACTTGAGTGTGCAGCTTTGATTCGGACATTTCTGGAGGGATCGAATAACAGCATGTTGAATATCCTGTGGAGGCAATTCTTCTGGACGCCGCTTGCTCGATCTCGCATATTCAAGAGCTCGGTCAAACCGGCCCTCAGCATGCTCAGATGACGGCAGTTCTTCTTCTGACTCTTCCTCCGCTTCATCTGCCTCCGTATCGTCCTCAAGATTCTCCGTCCATTTGTCTGTTACCCCTGGCTCAACTGAGTGCTCCTCTGTTGTCGATCTCGCCTCAGACTGCTTCCGCTCAGATTCCCATTCCTGCTTTGGCGTGATTTTGAGCCTCTCGAGGGTATCCCATAATTCAGCAAGTGCCCCATCTGGATCTCGGTAAAAGTCGTACCCCCGCACGCGCCAAAATGTCCAACCGTGTCGTTCAAGCTCCCGCTGCCTGGTCATGTCCGATTCCCAATGTTCAAGCGCATGGAATTCATCGCCGTCACACTCAACAGCTAACCGACCGCGGAGTCCTTCCACTACAAGATCTATGCGACGGTCGTTGACATGGTATTGCGGCAAGACCCTAAATCCACGATTTACAATTTTCAGAAAAACGTCGATCTCAAACCAGCTGTCAAAAGGATCAGGGGAGGGACCTTTCCGTGCAGCAGAATTCCCTGCCATACGGCGCAGTTCCGAGATAGTTGTATCACCAATATGCTCAGGTTGATGAATTCTTGGTTCCTGGCAATGTTGCAGTATACGATATTGATAACTCCCGGGACGAAGGTCGTTCAGCGAAACACTATGAAATAACCACAGCTGATCTCGAGCACGACTTGCTGCAACATTGTAGCGACGTTGTACGTCGAGATTATTCATATCGCAACGAATATGTCCATCATCCAAAGCATCAACCATGCTTATGAAAACTACGTCCCTCTCATCTCCCTGAAAGTCGTACGGGCGCCCGCACACAATTCGCCGCTTCTCCATCTCTACTGCACCGATTTCCTTTACCAAGAGACTATTGATTAGTTCTGCCTGCCTGTTTCCTTTCAGACAAATTACACCGAATGTTTTATTTGTATAAGCTGAGTTCTCACAACATTCAGCAATCTGTGCAACAATTTTTTCTGCTTCCGGAGGATTCTCGATATCCTCACTTCCCCCTTTTCGGTACCCCTCCTTTACAAAAACCGCTTGAACGGGCTTCAAACGATCAGCGCCGTATTGACGCAAGGGTATCAACGGCTCCGTCGTGTATGACAGGTCGTTGCAGAACTGGATAATCTCAGGCATGCAGCGGAAATGTTCACGTAAGCGAACTTCGTCTGCGTACCGGACTTTTGCCTGGTCAAACAGACTGTGTGGAGGTCCGAGTGTAGGAGCAAAGGGGATGTCCTTTAGGTGCTTTCTGCGGAGATACTCAACCTGCTCCAAATCAAGACCTACATTCATTGGCGCGATCTGCTGCGGGTCTCCAACAACAATCGTTCTATCCGCGATGTAGTTAATCAACCAAGCATCTGCCCCCGATTGACTCGCCTCATCGATAATGACCACATCAAATATGCTCCTGCCCGGCCGAACCGTTTGCACAAGTTGATACAACGGCATAACCCAGCAGGGTATGGCAGACCTACATTGATCCAAATATTGCCGCGCATTTTCGCGATGTCGCTCAGCATATCTCCCGGTCCCTGTTCTAACCTCCTTAGCCTCTGCTGCCCAGGCCATAAGAGCGGTCCTCTCTGCCGAGCCAAGTCGCTTCATGCAGTGAAGCCATGCCTTGCTGGCCGCTAAATTCTTCAACGTATCTCGCTCACGCGAAGTCGAATTCTGTAACGCCAATTGAATTTGTTTAACCTGCTCCTTCCCACCTTTTTCATCCATCCAACGATCAGTTTTGGCCCAAACCCAAGCATCTTCGAATTTAGCGAAGCGCTTATCCCACACCAGCTCCGAATAGGTTCTATCATAGCTTTCGCACGTTCGAGGGGCACAGCTATGGAAACGTAAGTGAACATCATCGGCGAAACTGTGTGCATCCTTCCAGGAATGAAGTGATGATAAGGACTCGTATGTTTGATGGTATAGCTCGCTATTCCTTTCCTCGACAGCCTTTCGGAGATCTTCGGCTGAACCATGGATATGGCCAGAACTGATTAAATCCGCCAGCAAACCCGCTAGGGGTTTGAAAACTCTTTGCGCTCGTGCAAGGTCCTCCTCAAGGCTTACAGCATCAAGAGCTTTGCTGAGTGCATGCACTTCCTCTTGAGAGTGCCACGCAGGGAGACGAATGCTCGGATAATCTCGGCATATCTTTCGTACTTCTTCAATTCGATCATGTAGGGCCAACGCTTGTTCTATTGGTTCACAGAAATCACGATATGCGGAACATTGAAGAACTACGTCTCCAGCAGGCGGCGACGTGATGCCGTTCCACATAGCACCGAGAGCTTTTGCTCTCAAGGAGATTGCGATCCACGCAATCAGCTGGTTCAGACTCTGGATAGTGTTGCATGGCTTCCCGTTAACTGTGACGGTTTCGATCAAGTAACGGCTGTCCTTCACAACTTGAGGCCTCATAAACCAGAAACCAAGCCCCTTGCCCAACTCAAGGTGTTCCCTAAGAGCCGTGGCCTCTTCTTCCACAAGGCGCAAATCTTTAGCATCTAAGCCCACTACTTGCAGTGCACCATGCCTATACACCTGCCGCTCAATATGACCAACATAAGCAAGGGTTTCTGTATGGATCTGTCGCCAAACTCGGTCTTGATCGCCTGCGATCTCATGACAGGCACGCTGCACCCATGTGTGGTAGTGTCTGGAAAGTGTATCTTGCGTTGCGAGAATTCCCTCAATCGTTCTCTTTATTGCATCGCGTTTTTCACGAGGAAGAACAGGCAGGTGAGCATACCCAGGGTAACCGTGCTTGCTTTGTGCTTCTTTGTGGGCAAGGTCGGCATTTCTCTCAGCATCGACGAGAACACGGAACTCACCTGGTTGTATCAGCTGCTCTAGCGGGAACAACTTTAACCTGATTTCCTCGACAAGCTTAGGGTTCAACTCCCGACGTATCTGTGCCATCTTCGACAAATCATCACCGGTAACAGTTGGTACAGCAACGTCCTGTGGCCTATCCATAAACCACTGGAATCGGTCACGTTCCTCGTTAATTATCATTGCAATCTGCTGAAGCGTCCCAGAATAACGGCCCTGAATAGTTGCATGCTGGTATACATCAACCTCGCGACAGGCTCGGAGGTCATGGCGCAACCTGGCCTGGTCTTTTCGTTCTGCGTCTAATCGACGGGTATGCTGGTCAATAAGGCCGAGTTCTCTCGAGTCATTCCAATTGGCTTTACGACGAGTGATCCCCTTCACGGACTTCTCAAGAGCCTCCTGAGAATCTGGACCTGAACCCAGCCACACAACGCAAAGCTCCTCAATCTCACGAGGCAGTTTTTCGCGCAAAACCTCCAAGGCTCTTGGAGTTTCACTTGTTACAAGTACTCGTTTGCCATTGGCAAGAAAATGAGACACGAGGTTCGCAATCGTGTGTGACTTCCCGGTTCCTGGGGGGCCTTGGACGAGCACGCCACGTCGCCGCTCCACTTTTTGAACAATCGCCCTCTGCTCGTCATTCGCCGGAAGTGGAAAATACAATTCAACATCAGTTTGCGTAACGGTGTTATCTCCAGTCCCAGCTTCCCTTTCCTCTCCGCCCACAAGGGGGTGGTCATCAATAACTTCGATAATCCTTCGAATATTTTCTGGTATTTCTTCGCCTTTCTCGATCTGGTCAATTATCTGGCCATAAAAATCCTCAAAGGTCCGTCGCGTTCTCTTACGAAGAATCAATGCTGGAGCAAGTTTTACAATCGGTTTCTGAAATGCCTCTCCGGAATGCTCAAGCGATAAAGTATAATCTCCAGTGATCGGAAGAGCGTTTGCGAATCCTCTCAAAGCGCGTTCCAAACCAATGGCGGTCCACGGATCCCCATCTAATGCAATAGCGTCATCCTCAATAGCTGTAAGATCTGTTGGGTTTGGTCTATCTGAAGTCTCTAACATGCTACATTCAAGCATTGGCTGGGGACCGTCGATCGCAGGGCCCACACTCATAATCCCTCTTACCCGGTCAAACTCGATGCGTGCCTGGAAAGTCAGGATATGACGTTTAATCTCTCCGCTTTTTGACGACGACCACAGAAGCAGCCCAGTCCCGACAACAACTTCATACTGTTCTCCCAGCTTCTCCTGCCTCTGATAAATGTTGAAGAGTTGGTTGTATGCTTTCTGAACCTTTTGTAGTTCTCGGTCCGCAGCTGCCCAGCATTTCCACTCGTCAACGTAATGGACCCACTTATCGAGAACATGTGGATAATCGTTGATCGATGCGAGTACTTTGGGATCTATATTCTCCGATTCTCCTAGGATTGCCGACAAGGGAATCTGTTCATAGAAGCCAGGCTCGTTTAACGATGAATCGGCGAGCTCCTCATCTTTTATCCACGGCTCCAATTCGTCTGGAAGTTCCGGGGGACTTTTTATCGCGGGCTTCCGGATTTCAATCCATACATCAGCATTTTGATCAGGTGTCGATGCGGCTGAATCGGTCAGGCACCAGATTCTTGAACGACACAGTTTATGGTGAGGAAGATCGTTAAGCCAAAAGACCTGGTCAAATGACTTAACGTTGCGAACTTGGGTTGTGCGCAAGGCGCACAGATCCCTCAGGTATGTGAAAAGCCGCACAGCCTTATCACGCTCAGGCGTCATTTCCAAGGCTTTGCTCGTTTCGATTCCATTCATAACAACCCAATCCCGTTCTGGCTATGCGTTAGACAATTACAAGCTCGGGTTACTGAATCAATCTACTGCGTAGGCAAGTCTGAGTCGTCGCCTAAAAGAAATTCTATCACCAGTAAAAACCGATACTCAGCGCTCGGAGTGTATGCTTTTGACTAAATCGGGTCAATTCCTACCTGCTAACGATTTGGTCATACGTTGCGTATCGAGTGAACCTCTCTCTCGGGGAAGGCATGAATCAGGGGGAGTCTTACGACACCCCCCATCCCTCCAACAACGAACGCCCGCGTTGCCGCCGGCGGGGAAAGAGGGGAAACACGTTGGGGTGGCTCACTCCGGGGAGGCAACCGCGCCAGGAACAATCAACCTGGCACGCTTGCAGCCCCATCGCTCGCTACGAGGAATTAGTCTCCTGCCCTGGCTGGTGTGGGGGCAGGAGACTTGATGGATTCATGAATACCCGGTAAATCGGATCTTGGAATCCTGATATCCATCCGAACGTACCGGCCCCGCCGTTCCAGTACTTCAGCGCGCAGGACTCCCCTATTCGACGCACCACTTCGCTATACAAGAAGCAGAACATTTTCGTCCGTGTCTGGCTTGCATGCCGCTGCAGAACCACCTGGTACTTCTCTGTCGGTACCGCGATCCCCAAAGAACAGAAATATCGAGAGATAGCGCGCCAGTTTCACCGGAGAAGTTCCCGGCCGTGGCCCCCGTACGTTGACCTGCCCATTCGCCTTTCCAACAATCTTGTACCAACAGCGACGCAAGAGGCGAATATCCTGAAATCCCCGGACGGCCAAATGGGGATGGATTGACCCTCGCTTCTGACATTCCAACACCGCCACATACGGCATGGGATAGCCATTGCGAGACAGCATGCGCCGTAACCGTTCGAGATCGGTTAAGACCCTGTCTCGATCTTCCATGTTGTCTCTGTCGTGAGCGAAGGTGATCGGCTTGACTGAAAGAATGGTTTCTGAAACCATTTTCTGCCCCCCGGGGTCCTTGAACAACCTCCGGATCAACCACGCGCTTCCAGTCTCCGTCTATAATCCTGCGTCAGAAAGCTATTTCTTCGAATCACCAGACTGGGGGGCAACAGTCACCGGCGCAGGTGTAGTGCTCTGGGCGGATGGCTGACTTTGTGGAGCTTGTCCCTGCGGAGCCTGTTGAAGATTTGGGATTGGTGCCCCCCTCCTTTCAATCGGAGCCACCTGCAGGTTAGGAATCGGCGCTCCTTCATTTAACTGAACTCGGTTCCCTTTCGTCTCATTGCTCATAATCGCACTCCTTTCGATGTTGAGGAGGACAAATGCTGTCGTTAACGAGATTCCAAAAACGAACAAAATGCCTGAGGCGGCGTTCACCCAATCAGTAATTTGAGCGACCTGGCTCTTGCTCAGCGTGTCCTGCTTGTCGCGAAGGTAATACTCTTCGGCCCTCTTGAGCTGTACGTCTATCGCACGCTGACTGACCCAGAATGAAATAATCGTTGTTAGAACCGCGGCAGTCAATACGATCCATGAAGCATATAGAAGACTAAGCCACCGGGCCTGATCACTGGATACAAGATCTTTTAGAAACGCAAACGAAAACCCAAGGAATACAGTCGAAAGAGAAAGAATCGCCTTGTCATAGTTCTCAGCATTAGAGAGCTGCCGTTTGAGAAGGTCGGCCCTCGTTTCTGCCAGGAGCTTTCTCTTTAGGGCATGCAGATCTTCTTCTTGCTGTGGATCAATCATACTATACCCTTTGAATATGACGGCCTAAACAATATTGAGAAGATGGTGTTAGGAACCATTCATTGAATAGGACACTTCGAATCTGACCACGCAAAATGATCAGCGTCGGTGGAGCGATGCCTCAGAGGCCCTAGTGAGAAAATGGTTCCTGACACCATTTCCTGCCCCTCGTCTAATCCATTGTTCTGAAAAGCGCTATAGCATACTCCTCAGATGATTGACGAACGAAACCCGGACGGACTGCCCATGTCCATATAATTATGGCGCATAGGTTTGCGATCAAAAGGGAGTAAATTTGTCGGCGCTCTGACAAGTCAGCTTCAATAGTCTGTAATGAAATGCTTGCGGGGGCGCCATTCCACAACGGGATAGCGATAAGCGAAGTAAGCACGACAAGGATCACAAGCGCAGCCGGTTTAAGCCCTAGCAAATTGCGGCGAAATCCATACAATGCATTCTCTTTATGAAGCAAGTGATATTTGTCCTCTCTCCTCTTTTCAATGAGGCATTTCGTGGCAGATCGATACCGTGCGTCAGCATCCGATGGACTCTGTTTCTCCTGATCTTCACTAGGGAGCTTCAAGCCTACACAAATCTTTTCCAACTCTTGGTGATAGCGTGCTTTGGTAAAGGAATCTATTGTCCTGTCACTATGTCTCAAAATTGCGGTTGTTGGCCAGCCACCCCATTTCTGAACTAAGACACTCTCTACATGTTTGCCACGCCAGCGAGCTATGCTTGCTAATAATGTAAGAGAACCAAGAAAACAGCTCCCCGACACAACGACCCTTGAGGCGCTTCCGACGAATAAATCAGGTTCTAAAGATGCCAACGTCCAGAGTACTGGTGCGATTGCTAACATACCGGGGTAGATGCGTGCCACTCGGTTATAGCTATCAAAAATGTTAAGAGTTTCCACAATCTTCAATCGTATTCCTCCACGCTAGGAGAAAACTCAACAGGCTTAACGCCAACGTATCCTAGCCGCGATGGAAAACCACCATAGTGGATTTTTGCCGTTCCTTGAGTTGCGACGACACAGCCACCGCGCCTGAGGAACGCATTGGTGACCATTTTCCTGGGATGAACGTCATCCTCTGGAGGGGAAGAGACAAAGGCAGTAAAACGAGTTTGTGTGCCTTTTGGTTGAATCGGACCAATTAATCGGTTCAGGATTGTGGGCCCAACATTCCTCCGGCTCCCGTGATGAGGTACTTGGACGAACGTGAATTCCCTCAGCGGAAATTTATAATGTTCTGCAAAATATGCAGCTACCGATAATGCCCATACCCCTGCATCTCCGTTTAGAAGGATCTTTTGTCCTTCATCTAAATTGCAATACAGAACAACGCTGCTTTCATTGCTTGCGCCTGTCACGCCACCGTCCTTCAACAATTCGTGTTCCCATGTTTCAGTTACCCATTTGTTTTGCACTTTAGCGATCGCCTTCTCAAATAATGAGGAGAGCATACCTCCACTTTTAGGTCCTATCCACCAGCCCTTCGCTGCGATAGCAGCTTGGTCTGGTTCAGGAGTTCGTTCAAATTGGGGTAGTAACAGCTCGTACATTTCTTTGTGCGGAGAAAGCACATGAAATGGTCCAATCATTTCCCCCACAAACGGTTCGCGAATGCTTATCCGGTTTTGTATAGCGGTATCAAGAATCTCAGCAACAATGTCGTACTCTTTTTTTATTGCTATTGATAACCGTTCGTCCGCCCAGGTCTTGTTTAAAAAATATGGTTTGGATGCGCTGGCATGCAGCCAGGGAACATGGAGCCATAGATTGGTAACTGGTATCTCTTTTAAAACAGTCCGTAACCCTGAGGCGTGATCAGCGTCGGAGTGGGTGAGGACAACGTGGGTGAGGGTGACGTACGGCCCAAAATGTTTCCTCAAGTGAGCTACGAGCATATCGCCTGTTTCTAGAGTGCCGCCGTCAATCACCATGATTTCATACGCATCCGGAGAACCGTATCTGACAACTATTGCATCGCCAGGTTTGGACGCATTACCAACTGGCAAGAATTCAATTTCACACTTCATGAGGCCCCACACCCGACTGAATAGGACTTAATTTCGCTACTGATCACCTAGTGTCGTTTACCGCCGCATTTACAGGTCAGCGCAGATGTCGGTTTCGAATGTACAGGTGCTAGCTAGGCACCCTGTGAGCAATGATTAGCTACATATAGCTAGTCCTGTATATTGTCAATACCAAATGTGGTGGGTATACAGTGAAGAGCGACGATAACCCGTGAATAATCTGTACAGATAAATTGGCGTGGCTTGCGGTCTTTTGGATCTAGTTTATCCATAGAAAGAATCTCAATAACTGGCGGGGGCTCAAAATCGGTAAGAGTGATAGGGTGGAAGTCGAAATTCCGGGGAAGCAATTACGCCAGAAACAGCGACCTGACACGACTGCGGCCCAGTTGCGCGCGACTAAAAATTTTCTCCCCGCCCAGTTTGGGTTGGGGGCAGGAGACTCGATGTATTCATGAATACCCGGCAATTCGGATCTTCGAATCCTGATATCCATCCGAACGTCCCCGCCCCGCCGTTCCAGTACTTCAGCGCGCAGCACTCCCCTATTCGACGCACCACTTCGCTATACAAGAAGCAGAACATTTTCGTCCGTGTCTGGCTTGCATGCCGCTGCAGAATAATCTGGTACTTCTCTGTCGGTACGGATATCCCCAAAGAGCAGAAGTATCGGTGCTCTTCAAACTCTCGTGGCTGACTGTCGATGTCTTTGCTGATGTACTTGGAAAGATAGCGAGCCAGTTTCACCGGAGAAGTTCCCGGCCGTGGCCCTCGTACGTTGACCTGCCCTTTCGCTTTTCCAACAATCTTGTACCAACAGCGACGCAAGAGGCGAATGTCCTGAAATCCCCGGACGGCCAAATGGGGGTGGATTGCCCCTCGCTTCTGGCATTCCAGCACTGCCACATATGGCATGGGATAGCCATTGCGAGACAGCATGCGCCGTAATCGTTCGAGATCGGTTAACACCCTGTCTCGATCTTCCATGTTGTCTCTGTACGTGAGCGTGACAAGGTGATCGGCTTGGATGGACAAGCACTTTCTTCTGATCTCTCCCTTGGCCCTGGCTTGTGCCCGTTTCTCATTTTGTTCTTTGTGCTTTGACATTCCCTTGAAGCCCTTCTTGCCCGGACGTGGATCGACCTTTCCCCATGACGCCTCGGCCCATTGCTTCCCAAAGTCGTGAATCTTGACTGACCAGATTGAACCTCCTGATGAATGTGTGGGGATGTTGCATTGCGTGTGATTGACGAGAAATGTCTTCCTGACAAGTTTAGAGGCCGCCGGCGGACCGGCGGCCGTGCGCTGCTGGCCATCGCCAGCAAGCGCATCGCCCACGGGTCCCTGTTGGACATCTTCTTGTGATTGATAGCGTCGTTCTCTATACTCCTGTTCCATCAACGGCCTCACAAAATCGTAACCGAAATTGTAACCGTAAACGCCATTTTGGCCCTTTCAGCTAGCAAGCGGGCGCAACTGAGCCAGACCATCTAACCGGGCCATTCATCGTGTGATTCCGTTGGTTCCGATGAGACTGAGGGAGGAGCAGAAACTGAGTCAGGAGCTATTTGTAAACCGCAGGTTGGAGGTTCGATTCCTCTCGCCAGCTCCAGCTTTTCAACAGCTTGGAGAGGCCTCACCAAACGGAACCGGTGATTGTGCTAATTTTGTGCTAACCGACCGTCCTCTCTCCAGCGCCTCCACTCCTTCTCGCAAACTTTCCGGATAATGATGGGCATAGCGCTGAGTCATCATCGGCGACTTATGCCCGAGGAGACGTTGGACCTTGTACAGGTCCACCCCGGCTTGGACGATCCGCGTGGCAAACGTATGGCGAAGATCATGGAAATGGAAATCCTGAATCTTTGCCACCCTTAGTGCGGCGTTCAGTCCATGCCGAATGTTGCTGCCATCAAGCGCTGTTCCCGCTTGGCTGTGAAACACCAGGTCGGTCATCCGTGAACGTGCTGCGTACTTGCGCCTTAAAACATCGAGCACGATTGAGTTGATCGGGATGGTCCGCCGTTCGCCGTTTTTGGAACGAAAGACGGTCACGGTTCGCCGGAACAAGTCGACACCGGCCCAGGTGAGAGCCAGAATCTCCCCCATCCGCATCCCGGTATTCAGTGCGAAGATAATCAGATCACGCAGCCGCAGGCTGATAGCCTGAAGGAGTCGCTGTTCTTCCTCTATGGTCAACCATCGGTCTCGCGTATTATTCTCTCGCTCCATCGACACTCGGCACACTGGATTATCCGTGCACCATTCCCATTCGCGACGAGCCAGGTTAAAGGCCTTCTTCAACGTCGCGAGCTCCCGGTTGATCGTCGCGGGTTTGACCCCATCGGTATACCGTTTGTTCTTGTAATCCACGATCAGCTTCGGCGTAATGTGATCCAGCTTTGGATTCCCAAAGAATCTTGTGAGATTTTGGATACTGGTCAATTCACGCCTCTGATTCGCTCGTCTGGCCGCATGTTCACCCGCGTACCGATCCAACAGTTCGGCCAAGGTTCGCTCTTGTGCTTCCCGCTTTTCAAAAAACCGACCTTCAACGATTTGGACCTTGACCTTGCTTAGGATCGCCTCAGCCAGCCGTTTATCACCCGTCCCCGTGGACCGTCGAATCTGCTGGCCGCGATACATAAACGACATCCACCACGTATTTCCTCTTTTTGAGAGTCCCATCAATTCACTCCTTTCGAGTGGGACTCGGTGTTATGGTTTCCCCGTGGCCGGGAGTATAGTCCCCCCGTTTTGCCGGTTCAACGATCCGGTCAAGCTTTGGCGCTGACCCGCGGGGCAGGGGTGGAATGGTCGGGGCCTGGCGTGGATTGAATGAGCGTAGCCAATCGGCAATCGCCTCGGGATCGAAGCGGATTAACCCATGGATCTTCTGACAGGGAATCTTGCCTTGCGCAGCCCAGAGGTAGAGCGTGGACGGCTTAATGTTGAGCTGGCGACCGAGATCTTTGATCGTGAGTAACATGGCTTCCTGAACCGGGGGCGTCTGACGACACCCCCGCCCCCCCTGCTTGCGCTCGCGTCAGTACGCCAGCGTCTCATGTGGTGGCTGGGCCCCGCTGAGGAGCATCGATCGGGTCCTTCTAAGAATTCAGGCCCCGTCGCTGCACTGAGCGCCGCCCAGCACCTCTGATTCGCCCCTGTCCCTAGCGGGAGTGGGGGACAGGGTCTGTTAGTAAGATTCGTTGGCCTCCGTCGTCCGTACCGCTGCCGGTTCTCCGTTGTGGCCGGATTGCTCCAATAGGCGATGGTGCTTGGTCTTCCATCGCTTCTTGCCGGCTTTCGCAAGCCGCTGCAGATAGTCGGGTCCGTCTGGCCGTTCCAGGACCACGGCTAAGAGCGGCCCTACGGAGTGGTGGAGCCAGCTTTTCACATCGGCGAGGGTTTGAGACCCCTTCTCTACGACGAGCCGGGATTTCCGGAAGCCTTCTGTGAGCGTCGCCCACCAATCCAAGAGCGGAGCTCGATAGCGGTACTCCTCCTCTTCGTCTCGCTGCGTGTCTCGGAAATCGACATGCGACCGCAGGACGCCGACGATGAACTCGAGCCAGAGGGTGTCATCGAGATACGAAAGCATCTGCCCGCAAAGCTGAGCCCGGTCCTGTTTGAGTTCGAGTTCCCATCGAATCCCGTAGTCCTGCCAGTCGAGTCCTTCCTGTGATTGCATCTGGAGGCGCTTGTCGTAGATCCGGAGGAGCGTCTGACTCTGCCGACTCCCGAGATAGACCGTTTCTCCAGTGGAGGTGCCTTCGTGGATCAACCCTGACCATGTCTTCTGCCAACATTTTGCCCGGGTGACACACTGGCCCGCCGCGATCGCGTCTTTGATGGTGGTCAGTGAGACCGAGCCAGCCCGGTCATCCAGCGCACAATCAAGCCGGGTGAGGTGCCCATGTTTATTCAGCACCCATTGCAGAACCGCTCGAACTTTTTCTGGTGGCCATTGAGCGACAAGGCCACCCGACAGATCAACGTGAACTTCTCCCGGATTCCGATCGACCCCGGTCCCCAGCTTGCCGATCCCGCGTCCGGTGCTGGTCGTGATCCAGACAAACCGATAGCCTCGAAACCCGCCTTTCACCTTGGTCCAATCGCCTTCCAGGAGGTCCATGGTCTCTCGGGCTGAGGCCGTGGGAATCGTGAACGCAAGCCAATCGATGGTCAGGGTAAAGGGGGAACTCATAGAACGGATAGAACCTCTATAAGGAGCTGTGTGGTTTGCGCCCCCGTCTCTACCAAACGGGGGCGGCGCTGACCGTCCGGCTCGCGCCGGACGGGACAGTCCAGCGCCCTCCGTCAGTCTGCCGTGGGATGCGCTTTCAATCGCCGGCTCAAGGCATCCATGGCCTTCATACCGATCGTCCGGCCGATGATCTTCAACGCCTGCACTTCGCCATCCATGACCATGGACATGAGCATACTGGCGCGGATGTATTCCGACACGGTCATGCCTTCCTTCTTGGCGCATTTTTCGATCAACGCTTTTTCTTCGTCGTTCACACGGAACTGCATCATGGTGGTTTTCATAGCGCCTCCTGTGTCATGCAAACTGCATGACGTACTGTACGGCAGTGTGCATGACGTGTCAAGAGCGATGGATTCCCATGGATTCCCTATGTTGCTGAGACCCGCATGCGGTCAGCCCATCCTGTCGCGGAAGCCAGCAGCTTATGTTACGGTTGGCAAGGAGTCATGGCGATGGCAGAAGTACTTGTATTTACTGGTTCACTCGAGGGCTTGAAAGTCTCAGTGAGAGTTCCTGTAATTTGTGCGCATCCATAACGGGGCCGGTTGCACCAGCGGTTAACGCAGATCGAGCAGATGCCGCCGAAAGTGAAGCGGCAAGTGCTCCCGGTCCTCGACACGTTTCTGGAACGGCAGCGCCTCAAAAAGCAGGTGTCCGCCGGCTAGATCCGAGACCAGCTACGCTTTAGAAACACTGTATTTGATGGTTTGGGTGATCTCGACTGCGGATTGGAACCAGGAGGCAAGGACCATCACTCCTGCTCCAACATTCAGAAC
The DNA here is from genome assembly GCA_029865225.1 of Nitrospira sp. Taxonomy (GTDB): domain Bacteria; phylum Nitrospirota; class Nitrospiria; order Nitrospirales; family Nitrospiraceae; genus Nitrospira_D. The sequence continues at coordinate 1,546 of JAOUHJ010000075.1, read as the reverse complement.
AGGATTACTTTCAATAGTTCAATTAATGAATCGAAAACGATACGGCGGTAGCAACAGCGATCCATTCCGATCCAGCTAAATGTGTTCCTTTTCTTCTTTCAGAGTTTCCTCGCAGGCTCAAGGCCTTCTGTTTCTTTCTTGACTCTTCCAGCTCTGGGAGGCTTCTTCGTGCATGCGGAGTTCATCCTTCAGATCGGCATTTTGGGGATCGATGGCTATAGCTTGTTTTATCAACGTTATCGCTCTTGCAAACTCGTGCTGTCCTTTGTAACTGTCCGCCAACCCGGCCAATGTCACAACATTCTTGGGGTTCGTTTCGAGAATCGACTCGAAGACCATCCGTGCACGTTCATACTGTTCACGTTTCAACAGAATCGTGCCCAGCATCAAGCGGTTGTGTTCACTTGGTTGCAGCGCCACTGCTTTTCTGAGACTGACTTCCGCAGCCTCCCAGTTTTCCTGACTCCCATGAATGATGGCTTGGTTCGTGAAAAACGATACCTCATTCGGAAGGCGAGCGATGCCTTGTGTCAGGACGCGAAGGGCCGCATCGGCCTTCCCTATTTTGTTATTAAATATAGCTAAGTTGTTATAGGCCGGGACATAGGTGGGGTCGGCTTGAATCGCCTGTTCAAAATGCCTCCCGAAGGCGCTCCTGTCATGTTCAAGGAGCCCAAGGTAGGCAAGATAGCAATGTCCTATGGCATATGAGGGGTTCGCGCGAACACTCTGTTCAAATAGGCGCTGCGCTTCTTTCTCGCGTGACGAACCCCATAACGTGACTCCCAGAGCAGTCTGGAGTTCGAAATCTTCAGGAGCCTGCTGAAGCTGTCGCTCAAGATTGTCGAGCGCCTCCTTTGATGACCACCGCAGTCGTAACTCTAGCCCGGCTGGCCACGCTGTGGTCTGGCGTTTCAGATAGGCGTTTGCATAATTAATCGCCTTTTCAGCTGTCCCTGCAAAATCGAACATGCCCGTCGGCTCAAAGGGCACAATCACACCTGCTCTGGAATTGGGCACAGGCCAGAGCGTCCAGGCGATGAGAAGCACGATATGTACCAGGTATCTCTTCTGCACAACGATATGAGTTCCTTCAGAACCGATATTCGAATCGGAAATTAAACCCATTAAGGTCTATGCTTGGAGGCCATGGCTTTGCCTTAAGATCGATATCTCCATTGAGTATGCCTGTCCCAGGAGGACCACCGAGTTCGAATGTCTTACATTGATTGAGATCCTCGATCATGCGATTAAGACCCTGAAAAGCATCTGGGCTAGGTGGAACATGAAAAACTGGGTCTCGCTTGGGGTTATACGGAATTTGTGGAATGTTCGGGAATAGTTTCCCCTCAATTAACCCATATGGATCGATATATATAGTTGGAGCATTCCGAACGTAGCCATACAGATTGACCTGCCTTCCCCAAAATCCAATCGGATCCTCACTGACAAATCTCTGCAACTTCGGATAGTAGTACCGCATACGGTAGTAGACGAGTCCCGTGCCGTCATCCTCCCTCCCCGTGAATTTATAGCTATTCGTACT
>JAOUHJ010000074.1 GCA_029865225.1 Nitrospira sp. | reverse complement strand
ACGATGGACGAAACCATTGATCCGCATTCCTGGTTGTCAGCCTTCAAGGGCATCCTTATCGGCGGTTCCATGTTTCTTCTTTCGCCCTTCGTCGACTTTGAGTACGACTATGCGGCCAGGGTCGGTCTCGAAATTGAGCGCTGGGACGGACAGGTTAAACGATACGAAGGCACCTCGGCCGGCACGGTCCAGTACAAGCTGTTCGGCGCCACGCCGGTGATGATCGATGAACTGAAGGGACACGTGATGGAAGCCTGTCTCAGTGAGTTATCCCATCAGCTCGTCCGAGACACCGCACAGTACATGGCCAGCAGCGCCCCAACGCCCAAGTCAGGCATCCGCACAGTGACCGTGAAATCGAAGAGACCATCGAGTACACAGCCTTCTCTTTCCGTTGTTCCTACCACCACCCCGAAACCCTAGCTCCATCAAACGCCCCTCAGACCAACTCTCCCATCTGGCCGATCCCGCCACTCCAATGCTATAGTACCATTCGAACATCGGAGCCATGCATCATGGACATTGACGCGTTTCGCCAGATGGTCGCCAAAAATCCCAAGGGCTTCCTTGGTCGCTATGGGCTCGGCAACAAAATCCTTCAAGAGAACGGTAGTGTGGAAGAGGCGGTTGAGCATCTGACTGTCGCCACAGAATTAGACCCAACCCATGTGGCCTCACATCTGGCCCTAGGGCGTGCGTTGATTCAACTAGGACGGAGCGCCGATGCCAAACCAGTTCTCACCGCCGGTATCGAAGCCGTTCTTTCGGGACGCGCCAACGGCGGCAAGGATCTGGTGCCGGACATGCAGGAGCTGCTACGCTCCCTTGAATGAATATGACCACGCCACGGGAAGAAAAGGAGTTACCTCGTGAACCTCGACGATGCCAGAAAGCGTATTGAATCAGCTGTCACACAATATGGACAACATGCGGCTCCGGCCATTGACCTCGTCATGGCCGAAGTTCGATCCGACATGGGAGCCGGTGCGTTCAACGAACTGGTGGATGAGTTCGATCTTGAGTTGATGTATAACATCCCCCCAATGGAATCGGACCACTCCAACAGTTGAGTAGATTCTTCCTCCGCCATGTGTGACTCGTGACCCTCACACGCTCTCGCCTATGCCGCTGATCTGGGCCGCCATCTCCGGACATGGATTCGGTCATGCCGCGCAAGTCGTGCCGGTGCTCAACGCCTTGGGCCGTCTCGTCCCGGATATCCGAGTTCTCCTCCGTACGACCGTCCCGGCTACCTTCTTCAAGGATCGTCTGTCGATTCCTTGGGAAACGAGCTCGGTCCAGCAGGACATCGGCTGCATTCAACAGGGTCCCATGACGATCGACGTGGAGGCGACCTGGCGCGAACATCACCGATTTCACAGCACCTGGCATGAGCGTCTTCAGACTGAGGTCGACGCCATGCGTGCTGCAGGGCCAGACCTTGTTTTGGCCGATACTCCCTACTTGGCACTGGCAGCCGGAAAACACGTCGGCATTCCCACCGTCGCACTGGTGAGTTTTACATGGGATCTGATCCTGTCCGAGTATCAGGCTCCTTCACCAATCGATCGCCAGGGACTCATTGAATCGATTCGTCTGGCCTACATCCAAGCCGATCTTGCCCTACGAATCACGCCTGCTCCTCCAATAGCGATCTTCAACCGGCTGATCGACATCGGACCGATTGCAGAACCCGTTCATTCGGCTCGTGAACAACTCATCGAGTTTCTGGAGCTGCCACACGGAGAGCATACCGTGCTCATCGGATTCGGCGGCATTCCGTTGGACTCGCTCCCATTCGACAGATTGGAATCGCTTACCGGCTATCGCTTTCTCTTCGATGGATCGGTTCCGGCTGACAGCAAGCGATTCCTCTCCACGCAATCCCTCCCCTGGTCATTCAAGACGTTGCTGGCTTCGGTCGACGTGATCATGACCAAGCCTGGGTACGGAACGCTGGTCGAAGCGGTCGCATCACACACCCCCATGGTCTATGTTCGTCGGTATAACTTCGGGGACGAACAGTCGTTAGTAGACTACCTTCATCGATACGGAAGAGGCGTCGAACTCTCCCATCCTGATTTTATCAATGGCCAGTGGCTGCCGGCGCTGGAGCAGGTAGTTGATCTCCCTCTCCCCCTCGCGCCTCCACCTCCAACCGGCGCTGAAGAAGCTGCCAGGGAGCTCGTGAAATTTCTGTAGCGCCTCCCATCTCTCGTGATGGCAACATCGAATCATGCCCCCTGCTCTGACGTCTTGACAGGCTTCGGACATATGACTATCGTGAGGCCTCAGGATTCCTAATATCCAAGGGATGATTGATGCGTCTTCGCGTCGCTGAGAATGTGGTCTCTCGTGATTTAGCAGACGAGTCTGTCTTATTGAATCTCGACACCGGAACCTATTTCGGGCTCGATGCGGTAGGGACCCGCCTGTGGCACCTTCTCGCAGAGCACGGTTCACCCGAATCGGCCATTGAGACGCTTCTCACAGAATATGACGTGGACGCGCCACGGCTTCAGAAAGATGTAGACACGTTGATCGACCAGCTTATAGACAAGAAGCTACTGACTACCGATGCTGCGCGCACTCCGTCGAGTCGCTGATCTGACTCTCCTCGAACAGGCAACCCTTCTACAATTCATCGCATTATCCCTGTGCATGAAAGTCGCACTCTTTATCATCTCCCTTCCTCGCCTCGTCTCATTCCTATCCGGAACACGGTCAAATCGTGTCCGGAAACTCGTTGTTTTCCTCCCGGCGCATTCCGAACCAGCACAGCTATTCCCCCTGATCGATCTGGCAACCAGAGTCAGTCACGGCGTCGGTCGCTGCCTGCCACGCTCCCTGTTGCTTTTCTGGCTGTTACACGCGAACCACCGATCCGTCTCGGTCTGTCTTGGAGTCAGCAAGAGCCTGACTGCCTTGGAAGCCCATGCGTGGGTAGAACAAGACGGTGTGGTGTTGGGTGAGACGGTCTCGTTCATCGAGCGCTATGCCCCCATTCTTCGGTTGCCTACATGAGCGGACTCGCCGGAATCTACAACCTTAACGGTCGGCCGGCAGACCCAATCCTTCTCCGTCGTATGATCCGCAGGGCCGCCCACCGTGGGCCTGATGCCTCAGACTGTTGGATCAACGGGCCAGTCGGCATGGGCCACGTCATGCTCCAGACCACGCCTGAATCGCTCTATGAACGTCAACCGTGGTTGGATGAGTCGGGAACTATTTGCCTAACATTGGATGGCCGGGTAGACAACCGCGAGGAGCTCATCCTCTCTTTGGAGGCTGCAGACTTTCACCTTCGCACCGACACCGATGCGGAATTGCTGCTCCGTGCCTATCAGCGTTGGGGTGAACATTGTCCTGAACATGTCGTCGGTGACTTTGCACTGGTGGTCTGGGACGGACCACGCCGGCAGTTGTTCTGCACGCGAGATATTCTTGGGCTGAAACCTTTTTACTATTGCCTTCACGGCTCGAGCTTTTACTGGGCCTCGGAGATCCCCCCGCTGTTCGAGGATGAAGCTGTTGCTCGTCGCCCGAACGAGGCCATGATCGCAGAGTTCCTGAGTGGAATGGTCGTCACAAACACCGAGACCGTCTACGAAGGAATCTCCCGGCTCCAGCCAGCCCATACGCTGGTCGTTCGAACGGATCGTGTCGAAACACGACGCTATTGGACGATTGATCCGCACCGTCGAATTGAATATTCGAACGACGAGGACTATGCCCAACATTTCTATGAGCTGTTCAGCGAGGCCATCCGATGCAGACTACGGAGCCACAGGCCCATCGGGCTCGAACTGAGCGGAGGCCTCGACTCGTCGTCTGTGGTAAGCGTCCTCCAATCGTCCTCGAGCGCACATCCGCAAGACCGCGATCGCTTCCAAACTTACTCGCTGATTTTCCCTGGTATGCCGTGCGATGAACGCCCCTTCATCGACGCTGTGGCAGCACAAGGCTCCTTCCCTTCGAACTGCATCCCCCCGAAACCGCCGACGCTGACCGGATTTCTTGACGATGTTCACCGCTACCTGGACCTTCCTGACCACCCGAACGGCGCCATGAACGACTCGCTTCGGGCATTGGCAAGTCAGCAAGGTTGCCGCGTGCTGCTGACTGGATCTGGAGGGGATGAATGGTTGACCGGCAGCTTTTTTTATTACGCCGATCTGCTCAGAACGTTGAAGCTCGGAACGTTGTTGCGGCGGCTCCATGCCGATCGTCCGCTGTACTGCGACCGTTCCTCACACGATCTGTTCTCTGTGCCACTTGTCCAGTTTGGCCTCCTTCCACTCATCCCCCAGTCCTGTCGGAACCTGGGCAAATGGATCCTTCGACGCACACCCATTCCCGATTGGATCGCTCCCGAGCTCTGGCACCGGACACATATGACGGAACGTCTTCGTCAAGCCTCCTACTCGCTCCCCTTTTCCAGCTATGCCCAACAAGATCTATTCAGCTCGACCATACACGGCCTCGGCATTCACGGCATCGAGCTGGATGAGCGCGCGGCATCATCTTTTTCATTGGAGAAACGCCATCCATTTAACGACCGGCGCATCATTGAATTTGCTCTCGCACTGCCGGAAGAGCAACGGTGGCGAGACAACCCCAAATTCATCCTGCGGAAGGCCATTGGGAAGTTCCTTCCACCATCCGTGCATGAGCGAGTTCTCAAAGCAGACTTCTCCTGTATCTTTGCCCAAGCACTTCTTGCTGAATCAATGGATGCTGCCTTTCGATCGTTGGCCGTCGCGTCCATGGGATGGGTGGATGGGGACAGAATCTTGACCGCTTATGAGGCGATGGAGACATGTTACCGTCGAGGGGACGTAGCCTATCGCTTCCATGTCGCTCCCCTCTGGATGGTTTTTGGAGTCGAGCTCTGGTTCCGCACGGTCTTCCCAGAGCATCACGCACAGCCGCCTCTGCCGATCCCTCAGGGGGTAACACTCTCATATTCCATCTAGCTACCTTGCAACGAGTTCGGTACAATCGCAGCAATAGAGAGAGGAGCGTCTATGACACATCACACTAAAGCAGATGCGAAGGATTCACCCAAGAAACCCTACAACACTCCAACTCTCGTGGAATACGGGGACATTGCTAAATTGACGCAAGGCAACCCGAGCGGAATGTTTGGGGACGGCCAGTCAGGGATGTTCATGTCTACGGTATGTCTATAGCCACTGCAGCTCACACGAGTTGAGCTGAACACTGTTCGACCTTCATTCGATTCTTCGGATCGTTATTGTGTCGCTTATTGTCGACGAACACCGTCACTATCTCCTCGATCAGACTCGCCTTCATGCCTTTTGTGATGCGATCCGGGAATCGGTTAAGCCAGGCAATGTTGTCGTCGACCTCGGGAGCGGAACCGGCATTTTGGGGCTCTTGGCCTGCCAGGCTGGGGCAAAACGTGTATATTCCATTGAAGAAAGCAGCCTGATCGAACTGGCTCGAGAGATCAGTCGGGCCAACGGATTCGGGGACAGAATTCATTTTCTTAAAGGGCTCTCGACTCGCATTAACTTGCCCGAGCCGGCCGATGTGATCCTCGCCGACCAAATCGGGCATTTCGGATTCGAGGCGGGGCTCTTCGACTATTTCAGCGACGCGCGCCGGCGCTTTCTCAAACCGGGCGGCATCACGATTCCACAGCACCTGACCTTTTGCTTGGCTCCTGTTGAACACCAACCCTTGTGGGAACAGATCGAATTCTGGAACCAACCCTCCATGGGAATGAAGTTTCACCCGGCTCGTACTATTGCCGCCAATACCGGATATCCGGTCAAGCTGAAACCTGAGCAGCTATTGGGCCCATCGGAGGAACCATTAACCGTGGACCCCAGTATATCCGGGTCCCAGCCCCTCCACGTTCGCTGCACTCTACCTATCAACCGAGCCGGAACACTTCATGGCTTGGGCTGTTGGTTCGTGGCTCAGCTCTCTCCCTCGGTGACGATGTCCAACTCACCGTTGACTCAACAGCGGATCGACCGACGCAATGTCTTCTTTCCGCTCGATCGGCCGGTTTCCGTCCAGACCGGCGATTCCCTAACCGTCACGATGCATATCCTCCCGACTCAAATAGCTGTCACATGGACGACCGAGATCCGCAGGGCTGATGCACCAGATCCTATTCGTTTTACCCACACCACGCTCAAAGGCATGCTTATTTCCAGAGAAGATCTGCAACGCACCCATCCGGCCTTCGTCCCTTCGCTTTCTCCATGGGGTGCTGCCCGGCTCACCGTGCTGACACTCTGCGACGGGAAGCGACCATTAGTGCAAATTGAACAAGAAGTGCTCCGTCGGCACCCTGACCTCTTTCCTTCACTCTCCACCGCAGCCACGTTTGTCGCCGAAGTCATCACAAGGTACTCCGCATGACCGTTGGTGCTCATCGGCGGCACACAGCGACGCGCTATTGTGCGTACGGCCATGTGCTAAGCTGTAACTCTCCACTGCCCGAGTTGGAACGGACGCTCGCTCCCCCTTTCCCAGAACACACCGACCTACATATCCGATTTTCGTCTCCCGAGGAACACCTTCCCATACCCGCAACATGGTACCGAACCGTTTCACTCGCCGACGGCACGCCCTGGCTACGCTCCGCTAAGATCGCTTCCGGCTACCTTTTGGAATTTCCTGATCTGGCCGCCTTCGTCTTTACTCCATCGGACAATTCGATTCAGTGTATTCCGCATGGGCACACGCCTTCCCATACCTTGCACCACTTGCTTCTGGACCAAGTCCTCCCCCTTGCATTGAACCACCGAGGCAAGGAGGTGCTGCATGGGGCGGCGGTCGCCACCCCCTATGGAACCTGCGCATTTATCGGACCGACGGGAAGCGGAAAGTCGACGTTGGCCGCAAGCTTTCTTGCCTCCGGATATTCGGTCCTGGCTGATGACTGCGTCGTGCTCGATGCGCGCGACGACGATCTTGTCGCTATTCCCTCCTATCCCGGTCTCAGGCTCTGGAATGATACGGTCGACGCTCTCTTCGGCACAGCAGGGCGCATGACACCAGTGGCACACTACACCCCCAAACAGCGGTTCCATGCGACCGTTTCCGCATCGACGTTTCCTTCCTCATCCGTTCCATTAACCGGTATGTACCTCCTTGAATCATTCTCGGGAAGGCATGCCGCCTCAGTCACCACCCCTCTCGCACGGCCGCTGCTGGGAAAACGGGATGCCCTGATCACACTCCTGTCCTCGGCGCTCAAACTGGACATCGCAGACCAGCGTATGTTGACCAGAGAATTCGATTTTCTCCATCGCCTCGTCAGTCGAATCCCTGTTCGCCGCTTGGTCATTCCGAAATCCTTTGAAGCACTCCCTGAAGTACGCGCTGGTATTCTTCAGGACCTTTCGAACTCATGCTGACACTGCCGGCAATACACCCCTTTTTAGCAGACCTCCTGACAGAACACGTTCGTGAGACCCAGCAACCGGTGGCTCTCCCTGACCAGGTTTGGCACCGAATCGTTGAGGAAGCGCTCGTACAGCGAGTCGCCCCTCTGCTCTACCAGTGGATTGACCTCCCAGGCCATCAATCCTTCATCCCCTCTACCTTTCGGAACCGGCTCAAGCGAGAGTTGATGCAGCACTCAGCATGGAATCTCCTCCTGACGACGGAACTCAGAGCGATCCTCGTGGCCTGTGACCAACAAGGTATTCCTTGCATCCCGCTTCGTGGCCCGGTGCTCGCGGAACAATTGTACGGTGACCGTTCCGTACGGCAGATGGATGACTTGGACCTCCTCATTCATCGTAAGGATCTCTCGGCCGTCAAGAGCATCTTCGAGCGGTTCGGCTATCAACAGCATGAGCAACGTCCTGGTTTTCACGAGGACTTTTCCTATTCGCTCGAATTCGTTCATCCGATTCATGGTTTTCTTGTGGAACCACACTGGACGTTGGCCTATCCACCACATCTCGAGATCGAACCCATGCGACCAGTCTGGATGAGATGTCAGAGGCGGCGATGGATGGATATCGACATCCACTGTCTCAGGGTGGAAGACCTCATCCTCCATCTCTGCCTTCATATCCAGCATAAAGGTCGACAAGCTCCGCTGCTGTGGTTCTATGAGTTGGACACCGTCACCCGACGACATGACGCAGGTCTCGATTGGAACGTCTTCCTCGAACAAGTTCGTCTCATGGAACAATCCGCCACAACCGCCGATGTCCTTACGGTGTTGGCGAACACCTTTCACTCCCCTATCCCTGACTCAGTCGTGAAACGGCTTACCGACCAACCTGGGAAATCCTCCTCGTCTCGGTTTCGCATGATCGAGAAGGAAATCCTGGTTCAGTCCTTACCTCATAGCGGAGAAGAGTTTGCAATGCTCGCGTCCCTCCACGACTTCAAAGACAAACTCCGATACATCTTGAGCCTCGTCTTCCCCTCCCCTCAATACATGACTCGTCGTTATGGGACATCCGCACCCGTAAAGCTCGCCGGCTGGTATCTGGCGCGATTCTGTCGAATAGGAGTTGAAGGATTTCGATTCGCACTCACATGGATCACGTCTGTGCGGAGGACGAGGCACAACTGAGCCACTGATGCGTCCTCTGAATCACGGTGTAAAGCCTCTCTCGTAACTCTCGCGCACCCTCTACCCCCGCCGCAGAAAATCAATAATAATTCCTTTTTTGCACACCCCCGAACTCGCATTCTTTTTCGCGATTTCTTCGTGGCAGACATCGAGGGTGCTATAGTTGGCACCTGTCGTCGGACAATCAGGTCAATCGCCACCAATACCATTCCATGAACGCATCGCTTCCGTACGCTGCATCCGCCATCGACCCCAAAATCGCCGCTCGAGCCGGCAAAGGCGATCACCTCGCCTTCAGCCAGCTCTACGATCAATCGAGCACAGTACTCTTCAGTCTGGCGGTGCGAATCCTGGGGAGCCAAGAAGAAGCGGCAGAGGTCCTCCAGAGCCTGTACATCGATGTGTGGAAAAAAACCGTTCGTTATGACGTCGGACGGGGGACACCGATCGCCTGGCTGTTGACCCTGACACGTAGTCGAGCCATTGAACGCCTGCGATCGTCCAGCCCCCGTGTTCCACGACAAGATGGATCGAGTGATGACATCCAGAACTTACCAGCAGGAGAGTTCGAGGCCCCGGCTGATCAAGCCCTACGGACCGTGATCAGCAAGACGCTGTCCGAACTCCCACAGGTGCAACGCCAGGCCATCGAATTATCGTACTACGAAGGACTACCTCCGGTAGAGATCGCCACTAGGCTCAGTCAGCCGCTCGACGCAGTCACCGCCCGTATCAGACTTGGTCTGTCGAAACTGCAAGAGTCAATGCATGCATACTGGGAGCATGACAAGTCGGCATGACACATGAAGATCTCGCGGACACCGTTCCGCTCTATGCAATCGGCGCGCTGGAAAAGCCCGAGCGGCAAGCCTTGGAGGCCCATCTGCTTTCCGGATGTACTCTTTGCCGTACGGCGCTCAAGGAATTTCAGTCAGTCGCAGTTGCGCTCCCCTTCGCCCTGAGTCTCACACCGCCTCCTCGAGGGTTGAGGGCCAAGATCATGGGGGCTCGCGCTCAGGAGTCTCCAGAAGAGGCCGGCTCTCCACCATCCGCCACCCCCAGTCTGGAACCGGGCGAATGGATGAAGCACCTCATTCCTCCCACCTCCGCCTCCACAACCTCATTCGGGTGGGCATTGAGCATCCTGATCGTTGGAGTCCTGGGCCTGTTGGTATTTCTCGGTTGGAATACATCCGCTCGCGTCACCGAGGACGTGAATAAGCTGGCAGAACTACAGAGTCAGGCCGATGTGGCCAAGGCAAAGCTCGCGACCATTCAGCAGCAACTGAGTGAGCGTGATGCGGCTCTTGCGCAGACGCGTGAAGAGCTCCAACGCCAAATCGAGGAACTGGCAGAGCTCAAAGATCAGTTGATTCACCGAGAAGCGGAAGTGGATGACCTCAGAACTCAGCTGGCTGAACGCGGCCGACCTTCAGCTCAATTACCGTAAAATCAATCCACCCCCTCCTTTCCACCACTCCCTCTCTGCCGAACTGGGACGCCTCTACAAATGGCTCTCCCTTCTGTCCCTGCCGCGCACTCCTGTGCTAGCATGCATTGTGACGATCAAGGCCTCCACGACATCTGCCTCGATGCAACAAGAACTGAACGATACCCACTACATGGAGCTGGCTCTCCAGCAGGCGGAGCATGCTCCTCAGGTTGGAGAGGTCCCCATCGGCGCCGTGCTCGTGCACCACGACGAAGTCATCGCAGCCGGTCACAACTACCGGGAAATTTCGAAAGACCCGACGGCCCATGCTGAAATGATCGTGATCCGGAAGGCTGCTGAACAGCTGAAGACATGGCGACTCACTGACACGACTCTCTATGTGACGCTGGAACCTTGTCCCATGTGTGCCGGGGCAATTGTGCAAGCGCGTATCGCGCGTCTCGTGTTCGCCGCCTGGGATCCCAAAGCCGGAGCCTGCGGATCCATTGTTGATATTCCGGGGGAACGACGATTCAACCATCGTGTACAGGTGGCAGGAGGCTTGCTCGAACAACAAAGCCGGGCCCTCTTACAGGAGTTTTTTCAGGAGAAACGAGGCAACGCTTCGGGGAAATACCGTCCTCCAAAGCCGGTCGTCTAGTATCGCCCACGGAACCAACCACTCCTGTGTCCACGGCAGACCAACCAGATAACAGCCCCTCTGCTCCGCTACCAACCGGTGAGACCCTTCACCGTCATCTCAGTTTTTGGAATAGCCTGACCCTCGGTTTCGCCATGGTGTCTCCCGTCGTGGGGCTCTATGCCATCATGGGCGTCCAGACGACGGTCACAGGAGGCGGCTGGTTTCCCGCACTCGCTCTCTGTCTCGTGATGCAGCTCCTGGTGGCCACGGTCTATGCGGAGCTGGCTTCACAATTCCCAGTCGCCGGAGGTGCCTACAAATGGGCACACCAACTGGGTGGGCCTGTGACAGGCCAGTTCGCCGGCGTCATCTACGTCAGTTCAACGATCGCCATGCTCACCACCACCGCCTATACGGGAGGGATCTGGCTCGCCATTTTCTTCGGCTCGTCGAGTGACAGCGGCCTCACCCTCGTGCTCTGGGGCGTGGTCTTTCTCATGCTCTGTATGGGGGTCAACGTGGCTCGCGTGCAGGTCTTCAAGATGACGCTGTCGATGGGCGTCTACGCCGAAATCGTTGGTTCGTTCGGCGTCGCCCTGCTGCTGTTCCTCTTTTTTCGAGAACATGAATTTTCCGAACTCTTCCGACATCTTGGAACTGGCACCGCCCCCGGGCAGATATCCGCCTTCCTCGCCGCCCTGGCCATTGCAGGCTGGGCCTTCATCGGCTTCGATGCCTGTTCCACCATCGCGGAAGAAACCCTCGCCCCCACGCGCGCGGTGCCGCGGGCCATTTTCTTTTCTCTCTGCATGGTCGGGAGCGTCGTGATGTTCAACTCTGCCGCCCTCACCTTGAGTTTTGACCGCACGACCTTGGCCACGACGACCTCCACCGCAGACCCCGTCACACCCGTCATCGTCAACAGCTTCGGTGCCTGGGCCGAGAAGCCGTTCTTGGGGATCGTGATGGTGTCGTTTTTGGCCTGCGGCGCCACGGTCGTCAACTATGTGTCGCGTATCATCTATTCAATGGCACGTGAAGGGAATATGCCTCCCGTTCTCAAGCATGTAGCCATTGACGGCACCCCACGTCCGGCGATTTTCTTTACTGTGTTCTCGGCAGGGGCAGGGCTCTTGTTAGGGTTGAACGATCAGGCAGTCGCCACGATCATTGCGTTTGGAACCGGAGGATTGTATGCGATGTTCACGATGACGACGGGAGTCGGACTCTACACTCGTCTCTCTGGGAGGTGGGACCCTTCACGCGGGCAACTGAACCTCGGACGCTGGGGACTACCGATCAACGTGATCGCCTTTCACTGGTCGGTGTTCGAATTCATCAACATCGCCTGGCCACGGCCCTATGCCGTGTCGCCCGACGCACCCTGGTGGCAACTCTGGGCCGTGCCGCTGGTGCTGGGGAGTATTCTAGGTATCACGTCGTTATACGTGCTGATCGGTGCCCCTCGGAAATCCGCACCACCTGAATCTTCGCCCTAAGCATCACGACCTCATTTATCCACAGCTCTCCTATTCTGCCAACCTTAATACAGCACCGCTCCTCCAGTATCCTTCGGCTCTCCATTAACCCATAACCCATCAGCATTCTACGATTTACGCTGTATCGCATCAGATACGAACTTCGTATCGATTCGGATACAACCGAACGCTATCCCAACGATCTGATAGCTGCCTTGAGATATAAGTACCTCGCCGTCCATCTGCATCGCACAAGGTATCGCCTGGATCTGATCTTGCTACAGACAGGAAGTCATCTGGAGAAGAGATGGACTGACCCCACAAGACCACTAACCAACTATTAGGAGGGGACCATGGCACGACAGAGCGTATTCGAAGAGACACCATCCCGAACCTGTTCAACCGGTGTATGTAATCCCAAACGTACTCAGGGGCTGAAAGCTCCTGCGTCAAAAGGTAGACACACCTTAGTAAGCCTCAAGGGGCCAGGCGTGTTTGTGGCAGCTCAAGTCACGAAGCAGGGTGGCAACACCGGCCTCACATTCGTGAATCTCGAGATCGACGGCCGAAACGTGACGAGCCTCTCGTTCGCAGCGGCAGACAATATGGGGCTGACGCAGCAGAATCCCTACGGTATCGTCTTGCTGCGAGGCAAGTTGATTGAAACATTCACTGTGGGATTCACATCACTACTCCGGTTCGAGAAGGACCTCGTGCTTTCAGTGACGGTGAACGAACAGGGAGTGGTGCAGATCATCGGAAATGTCATCCACGGTCAGGCGTGAGGGTGACCCAGTAATGTCGCACACCCCTTGCGCCCTCCCACAACATCATCCGCGGTTGGATTGGATCGAGTTCAAATGATGAACGGTACGACGCGCTCGAGCTACGCCGACACATCTGCGATCGTGCTTGGAGCCAGTATGAGTGGGTTGCTTGCCGCTCGAGCACTCAGCGATCATTGTCGTCACGTTACGATCGTCGAACGGGATCTTCTCACCGACCATACAGAACCCCGCAAGGGTGTTCCGCAATCCGCTCGCGCACATGGCCTGCTCGCCAGCGGCTATCGCGTGATGGATCGGTACTTCCCAGGTTTGATGGAAGAACTCCGTCACAGGGGTGCTCCTGTCGGTGATGTGGTCGGAGACTTCCTGTGGTTTCAGTACGGTCACTGGAAGTTGCGTCACGAATCCGGTGTCCTCGGCATCACGGTGAGTCGACCATGCCTGGAGGCAGCCATCCGCCGGCGAGTGAGGCGGCTCCCCAACATCACCATTCTGGAAGGCGTATCCGGCGTCAGACCGATATTCGATACTCAAAC
Organism: Nitrospira sp.; assembly: GCA_029865225.1. Classification (GTDB taxonomy): domain Bacteria; phylum Nitrospirota; class Nitrospiria; order Nitrospirales; family Nitrospiraceae; genus Nitrospira_D. Next base: position 5,362 of record JAOUHJ010000074.1, on the reverse strand, counting down.
AGGACGTGTAACTGGCCTCGTGGTCCGGCGCAGCCCACGTCACGAACAGGAATTCTTGGCGGCTGATCTTGTCGTCGATGCCGCAGGCAGAGGGTCACATTCCCCTCAGTGGTTGGAAGAGTGGGGGTTCGGAAAACCAGAAGTCGTCACGGTTACCGTCAATGTTGGGTATGCCACGCGCGTGTTCGAACGCCGACCTGGCGATTTGTTCGACTCGAACGGCGCCATCGTCTCGGGGGTACCGAATAGCACCAGATACGGAGCGGTGCTCGCGGCCGAAGGAAACCGCTGGGTCATCACGCTCGTTGGTACGGTCGGAGATTACCCACCAGGCGACGAAACTGGATGGCTTCAATTTTCCGCCAGTCTCCCGGTACCGGTCGTCCATGAGCTCGCCAGCCGAGCTCGGCCACTGACGGACATCGTCAGCTACAGATTCCCAGCCAACCAACGACGGTTGTACGAGCACATGAACCGTTTTCCTGATGGCTATCTAGTTGTTAGTGACGCCCTCTGCAGTTTCAACCCCGTGTACGGCCAGGGGATGTCTGTTGTGGCACTGGAGGCTGAGGCACTGGATGAAGAACTATCTGCTGGAATGCACGGCATCGCTGTGCGCTTCTATCGACGAGCACGAAAGATCATCGACATTGCTTGGGAAATCGCAACCGGTGAAGATTTGCGTATTCCCCAAGTTCAAGGGTCGCGACCGATCGGCTTCAACACCATCAGTCGATACTTGGAACGAGTTCACACTGTCGCGGCATACGATCGTCTCGTCTGTAGAAAGTTCATGGATGTCCTGAACCTTCTGGCGTCACCAACTTCATTGATGTCTCCACGAGTAGCGTGGCGGGTGTTCAGTCCACGTGGAAAATCGAGGAACATCAGCTCTCCGCTCCGTTCGGAGCGTCACCCGCGATGACCTGCATAGTTCGATAAGCACCGCATAACTTATTCCGCGAATGAACAGAGGATCCTTACGTGGCTATGCGTTCCGCCATCCTATACCGCTGAGGTGTAGTGAGCGCCTGGACTTGATCGCTGTTTGCGTCACTGCCCCACCAGCTCTTACCGGATGAAGCGCAAGATACCGACGGAGCTTCAGCAGATAGCGCTCACGTTCTACGACGATACTCTTGAATCGACCTAACAAGACGTGCCCGACACGGTGAAGATGGCATTCAGGTTCTGCGTGTAGAACCAGTTCAACGACCGCATGTCTTGAGTCAGATTGGGTTCTGGCACCTCGATCAGTGGCGTGATCGACCAGCTGAGATCAGATGGCACTCGTTGCACCTCTCTCCTCTGCTTCATTGCAGTTAATTCTTGCATGAGTGATCGACTGTAACGCCATCTATTTCTCTCAACCATGGCATGGCCAATCAGCTTCCGACTATCCTCACACATGGTATAAGCCTCTACCCGAACCGCATCACTCTCCTAATCTGAATCAACCCTTGTAGCCAATCAGCGAAAACACCAAACCTCCCCCCCTTGCCACTCAATGCTCAGAACGACAGTCGATCATCAACCACCTCAAAGCGAAGTCCTCAAGATCACATGGCAGTGCGTCGAAACCATTTCACTTTCATTCTCGATTCCTGGCTATAGCGAGTCATCGCATACAACCGGCAAGGTCGAATTCGAAATAGAGGTTTCGGCTAGTTGTGTTGACACATCCATACCAATATCAATTGGCGATTCCCCGGCTCGAATTCATTTCCTAAGTCATGCTACCCCTACCCAAGTCCATAATTCGCTCGGTGGTCATAGGTGGCCTGGCAACGTGTTGGACATGTCCAACAAAATTTCGACTCCTCGATTGACAGGATCAGAGAACGCCGCTAATCAATACTCCAACTCAAGGCAGGTTGTTGGACATGTCCAACAACCTGCCATCAGACTGAAATGTGCCACGGCCTAGAAGGAATGTAATGGCAGAATCTGGAGCGTGGAAGATTCAAGACGGTTGGAACTGAGGATGCGCCTACTGTGTGGTTATGGAATCTGGCTTCCCCCTCCCCGTCTGCGGTCAGAGAGGGGGAGAATGATAGGGATCTATTGAAAGATAAGTTGTTCTATCTGACATTCCCGCGCTGGCACTTCTTCTTGCTTCCCATCCGCAAAATTGACGATCAGATGGTTGGACTGCTGCGGCGCATGCTGCAGATCAACCGTGCCGGATCGCTGCTGGAAGGTGACGATCAAGGAGGGCATCGCCGCGGATGGCTTTGACTTCCTCCCCTCGCTCACAGGTTCACGCTTCTCCTCAGAGCCCTTCTCCCGTTGGAGACCCTTGAGCTCCGACGCCAACCCCGACACGGTGGCTCGTGTAATGTCCTGCGCCTTACCGCTCCACTGTTCGACTTCTTTGGGAAATTCTTTGTGCAAGTTCCGTAAGTCGTAGAGAGTCTTGGCTGAGACACATCTCCCCGTCGCATAAATCTCTTCCATGCAGGCCGGCATATCGATCAATGCCAAATGATTCGTGACCATCGATCGATTCACGCCAAGAATCTCGGCAATCTTGGCCTGTTTCTCTCCTTCATCCATCTTCTTCTTGATGAACATGGCCAGTTCGCGCGGCTTCAGATCTTCCCGCTGTAAATTCTCGATGACTTGCTGGTAATCGGTATGCGAGCGATCGATGAAGGCCGGAATCGTGGTCTTCCCGACGGCCTTCGAGGCTCTGAGCCGGCGCGCTCCAAAATTCAAAATCCAGCGCTTCTGCTCGGTGGGATGGGGCCGGATCGAGATGGGCGTTTTCACGCCGTGGATTCTGACGCTCTGCTCCAATTCGTCCATGCTCGCCGCATCGAATTCTTGGCGAGGCTGAGCTGGATCCTCTTCAATGTCCTTGACTGGAATTTGAAGCGGCCGCCCTAAGACCTCAGCCGTCACCGTCCGTTCTTTGGCAACCGGATCTGGGGCTGGTGCGGTCCGATCAAGCGCGGTGAGATCCAGTGTCGCGATCAGTGGTTTTTTCATTCCATCACCCCCATCGTATGAGCGACCTTTTGAAAGATCGGTTTGAGATGTAACCAGGCCTCGCGTGAACTGGTTTTTTGTAGGGTCCAGATCGGCGCTCCCATCGCCTGGGCTTCAGCCATGGCCGTTCGCGACGGAATGGCGGCCATCCGCCCATCCTCGAGTCGAATGAACAATGAGGCAAAGGCCGTGCAGAGTTGATCGAAATTGGCTCGCTGAAACGGAGTCGGCTCCACCAGATTCGGCAGGAGTCCGATGAATCGAAGATCCTTGTTCAACGTACTTTGGATCTTCAGGACCTGCGCCCGCAGCGCCGCAATCCCGTCGACCGCCTCTTGATTTAGTTGAATCGGCGACAGGACGAAGTCCCCCACCACGAGGGAGGCGAGCACCCGGATATCCGGGTTGGGATTCGTATCGATGATGGCCACATCAAATCGGTCGTCCATCTCGTTAAGGAAGAGCCGGAGATTGTTCGCAAACAGGTTGTGGTCTTCTTCTCGCCGTTCCAGTTTGAGCAGGTCGGCATGCGAGGGAATCACCACAAAGGTGCCGCCTTCAATGGTGGTGACCGGCTCGGTCAACAAGTGATCGGCGGTGACGGCCGAGATGGTGGCCAGCTTTGAGGTGCCGATGTTTTTCGATGTGTTGCCCTGATGGTCCAAGTCGATGATCAAGACTCGTTTCTTGAGCATCTCGACGAGAAAATACCCCAGTTGGCACGCGATCGCCGTTTTTCCGACGCCACCCTTCTGATTCGCCAACACTAATGTCTTCATCAACCCCTCTCCTTCTTCACGAGCCAGTGAGCCTGCTTCTCTGCTGCTGAGATACTGAAATTTGGATACCGAACTTTGATTGGGATGGAGCGTCTCATCAAGTAGGTTTTGGAAAGTTTTGACATTCTACGTGTTTGAACGGAGCAGTATCCTAGGTGATGAAAATTGTCAATCATCTTTCTCCAAAAGACGATACAAATTCTTCCAACTCAGCTACATGAGCTGCTGTGACGTGAGGGAGATCTTTCCTTTGTGGGTGACGCTTGGTATCTTCTCCGACGACGTAGAATTCAGAAGCCCAATTGGGAGGCCATTGCAGAAGAGATGAGAGATGAACAGATGAAGCATGTGGTCATGGTGAGGGGGCTCAGACTATCGATGTTCGCCTTGGCGAGTGTATTTCTTGTAAGCTGTTCCATCCTCGACTCATCGAACGAAGGAGCAACTGCTCAACCTCCTTCCCCCATCAATCCAGCGAACGCGGCGGTCGTGAGCAAGGGCGATTACAGGGAATCGTGCCGAGAAAGAGGTGTCCCGGTTCCACCGGATTGGTCATCCTCCTCATCCGAATGGAAAGGCCACGGCAACCTTCACACAATATTACTGACGCCGAACTCGCTTGATCAGACTCCAATTAGTGAAACCTCGTTCGCGACTGTCTGGTCCTATGCATCACCGGATGTGCGAGGGGCTTGCATTGCCTTGGGAAGAAGTAGCGGGACGTTCCAAATGATCTGTCAAAGCGCCACGACTGGGCACGCCTGTTTTTGGAGCAACGACCCGAGCTCACCAAGTACGAGCTGGAATCCTGAGACGACCGAAGTTCCCATCGCCTCCCTCCGAGATCCGGTTCAGGGCTTTGCTCCTGACACCGTGGCCTGCACCGAATGCCATCGTGGCAACAACGCGTTTCTTTATGCCCCCGACGATCCCACCTGGGCGACGGTGCTCAGACCGGAACAGCCTCGTCCGACCTTTACGACCAGAGTCGAGCAGTCGTCTCACCATGGACAACTCACGTTCGGATCCACCACGATCACGTATCCCCGCTTTATCCCCATCGGGGGAACATCCATGGTGTTCACGAATCCACTGCCACCTGGTCCCGCATGTTCCGGCTCCTGTCATGAGTTGCACGGTACGATCTTACGAAAGAACCATACGACAGAGGGCTACGTGAAGGCTCCGCGGCCTATGGGGCCTCAGTGCGCGGCCAATTCACCAGATGATGATCCGACGAGGAATTGCTATCAACGTTAACCTATTGTTATCTAAGAGCGAATTGATCTTTCGTTTGAATCGCATGTAGAGTAAATCCATGCCGCCATCCAAATCACAACCACCAAAGAATTGGCGTCTGAACGCCATCATCGCGCGCTCGGTCGGCATCATAGCCATCGCGCTCGGGTTCGTGCTCGGGATGTACGGGCTCGATCATCCTGAATCCCATTGGCTTCAGACCGCACTATAGCTAAGCCTTTATTTACTGATAGTGGTCGAGGTGGATTTGTGGGATCATATGGGCATGCGATGCTCATCAGATTTGCGCCAACGGGTGGTGGATTGTGTTCGAGGTGGTGGCAGCAAGGCCG
>JAOUHJ010000009.1 GCA_029865225.1 Nitrospira sp. | reverse complement strand
TGTGAAACGTTTCAAGATCGTCGCCGACCGATACAGAAACCGCAGAAGGCGTTTTGGCCTGCGCTTTACGCTCATTGCTGCGGCGTACAACAAGGACTTGACGCCATGAAGTTATGCAAGAGGTCTACTGAAAAGCTTGCGTCTCTCCGAGTGACCAGCAGGTGCTCCCGGTAAACTCTGGAACAATCGACCGTCGATCCATCGGCCGAATATCTCTCCACTAAGCGGCGGAGCGCTTTCTTGCCGTCCGACTTGAGCGGGTAGTAAGACGCTGAGAGGAACGGGCAACCTTAAGGAGGGAGCGCAAGGCATCGTTCACCGCTGTTGAATCGCGGAACGCCTTGGCGACATCGGGTTCGAGAACGATGACGTTTGCTCCCTCCTTGAGGAGTCGCCGATAATATTTTCCCCGAACCGCCTTCGAATAGTCGAAGTGGTATTCGGGGCGGAGATCATCGGCGGAGGCTTTGCCTTTATGTTTCATGTCGCTTCCTTTCCTGTTGCGTCGCAGGTCGCGCGCTGATGATGCGTACGGCCTTGCCACGTTCAGTGTGCGAAACGGCTAATAGCATTCCGTGTGCGGAATAACCAACCGTGATAAACGTCCGTTCGCCGACAGAGTGATCAGGATCAACGAAGGTGGCCGACAAGGGATCATAAAACACGGTGACCGCTTCGTCAAAGGACACCCTGTGTTTCCGAAGATTCTGCTTGGCCTTTTCCCGATCCCACTCAAATTGCATTCAGCGGTTCCAGATCTGCGGGAAACACTTGGCGTATAAAGGTACCCATAAGTCGCGCCGCTTTGTGGCGTCGGTTTGATGGGTTTGTTAGGCGCCTTAACCAACTTGCCTAATCCGGTCACGAACTATTGACTCCAGTTGGAGGGACATCGCGCACGTCCGCGTCAGGCGTGGGGTTAGATGGCATTTGCGAGCGTTTGCGCATCATTGCTCTGAAGTGAACGAGGAACCCAAGCACGCCCAAAATCGCCCCTGGCCAAGCAAGATAGCCTCCAGGATAGGCTCCCATCCAAAGCGTGCCTATGATCGCTCCCACTAGTCCTGCGCCAGCTATCCACAGAATCAGAAGAAAGACCACGGCAACAATAAAAACCGGATCTGGTCTTGCGTGCAAAGATGTGTGTGCCATCTAACAGTGTTTGGACAGACTGTATAATCCGGATATGCCAGCTTGTCCACTTCTGTCTAAACCGGATAGTACGCAACGATTGCCCAGCCGAATGTCTGTGGGTTGAACGAGCGTGGTGGAATAAGGATAAATTAATTCTTAATGCGGGGTAAAGCCGATTCAGCTAATTCATCGGTACGATCGAGGCGGAGACTTCGTTCGGCAGCAAGAGCGTGACCATCGCCTGATTTTGCTCGCCCGGTTGAATCAAGGCGAACAATGGCACCGGCTGGGGCACCGCACCTGGCGGGAGGGCGAGCATGGCAGGAAAATCGATTAACGGAGAAAGCGTGGCCTGACTGGCCAAGCGGAGACGAAACGCCATTAACACGTCACGTAATCGTGACGCTTTCGTTTCATCTGAAAGTGTTTGATCTGGAGCAATGCCGACTTCCCACAAGGGCTTGGTAATCGTGATGGGAAAACTCATACCCAGTTTCTGGGCGTCTGCTGTCACGTCAATAAGGACACCTGCTTGGATAGCCTCCTGCCTCGTCGTCATCACTTGGTTCAGAAGGTGATCAAGCTTCTCCTTCGACACCTTTCCTCCCTGTGGAGCGTCTTCAACTTTTGGCTCTTCCTCTTCTGACAGGGAAACAATCGGCGTAACCGCTTCCCTCTCCTCATGCAGCTGCTCGTCAGGTGCACACGTTGAGCCATCTAGTGGGGCAGGCAGCGCGTGCACCAAGCCTTCATAGACCTTCTTTGCCGAATCGGACCAGACCGGATTAAATGGACGACCAGCAAATGCAGCCTCGGCCGCTTTTCGTTCATCGTGAGTGAGTATTCTGGAGGTCTGTTTCATATCCATGGTGCATAGATAATCCGGCATAGAGGAAAGTCAAGAGCGGGGAGGGGGTTAGTCCGGGAGTCGGCGCCCTTTGGTTTCTGGAGCAAACAACAAAACCACGAGTCCAATCAAGTAGATAAGGGCAACGGTGCTGGCGGCACGACCAAACGTACCGAGCGTCGTCACCAACCACCCGGTCAGGAACGGCGAGGCCGAAGCCAGGACACGACCGGCGTTAAAGCAAAAGCCTGCTCCAGTAGCCCGTAGCCTTGTCGGATACAGCTCAGGCAGATAGATCGGAAAGCCACTGAAGATCCCATTATTAAAGAACCCCAAGAGCGGTAACAGCATCAAGACACCGGCGTAACTCGTCGGGACCAAATAGGTAACCGGCAACATGATGAAACTCCCCAGACACATCAGGGCGAACACCGGACGCCGACCAAATCGGTCAGCCAATGGACCAAAGCCGAGATAGCCAAAGATGGCACCAGCATTCAACGCCATGATGGCATAACTGACATAGCGGGTGAGTGTGGCTGGGTCTTGGCCCTTTAAGTCTGGCAATTCACGAATCAGGGTTGGTGCCCAGTTCGTCGAGCCCCACAATCCAAAGACCGCCACAAAGGCCAATGCGGAACCAACCAGCGTGGCGCGCTGCAAATCACCATGAAAGATTGCCGTGATCGGGATGGCCTGTCTCTCATGCTCATGCGTCCAGCGGTCCGGCTCCTTGACCCACCAGCGAACTAGTAGTGCCACAAACGCAGGAAGCACACCGATCAGAAACAGGCCTCGCCATCCATAGGCTTCCTTCAAAGTGAGGTTGATTGTAGCCGCGAGAAAAAACCCGACTGCCCAGGCTGATTGGAGAATGCCTGCCGCCTTGGCACGCTTGTCTTCCGGCCAAGTCTCAGCCACGATGGCGGCGCCAGCCGCCCACTCACCGCCGATGCCGAGCGCGGTGAGAAATCTAGCGATTGCCAGGTGCCACCAGGTTTCCGCCAACGCGGCGGCGCCTGTGAAAACGGCATAAATGATGATCGTGGCGATAAGAACTTTCGTCCGTCCGAATCGATCGGCCATGATCCCGAACGAAATCCCGCCGATCGCCCAGCCGATTAGAAAGATTGAAAAGATGATACCGCCATACCACCCGATTTGTTCGGTGGTCGGTGGGCCGCTCGCTGTATGCAGCAGATCATGCAAGGCCGGATGCAACACGATGGCGTAGATCGTCGCATCCATGGCATCGAAGACCCACCCAAGCCAGGCGACGAAAAGCACCAGCCATTGGTAGCGGGTGACACCGGAAGACCATGAGGAACCATTCATACCTTCATCCTGTTCCAATATGAATTGCTGGAATCGCCTAGAGAATCCTCACTCCAACGACGCCAAAACTACGGAGGATCTCGGCCACAGTCAAGGTGAAGCAGCAAGACCTCCGTGCTATAGTCCTTCGCATGGCGCGAACGAATTACTATCAAATACTTGGCGTCTCTCGCGATGCCTCGGACGAAGACATCAAAAAGGCCTATCGCAAACTGGTCTTTGAGCACCATCCTGATCGAAACCCTGAGAAGACGGACTCGGAAGCGCGCATCAGAGAGATCAATGTTGCCTATGAGATTATCGGTGACCCGGAGAAGCGCAAAAGCTACGACCGACTGTCGTGGGGGGATGAGCCACGTGCAACCTCGGTCGATCCAGACCTCATTCTGAACGAGATCGAACAGAAATTGTTCGATGAGGGACGAAAGGAAGTCTTCGCGATCTTGATGCAAAACCTCGCGCGTGTGAAGGGTGAACTCATGATAATTCGTGAACGGACCATTCTGGCTCAGGGATACGATTCATTCTTTGAACCGGTCGTTCATGCACGAGCCACGGAAATCATGGGTGACTTGGTGACGGAGGCGATGAATGGACGAATGCACCGTCTTGTCGAGGTCGCCGCTGAAATGCTGGTATCCCAAGGAGTGGTCAAGCAGGGGGACGAACGTGGAATTCGATCACTCGGATCTCGACTCAAAGAGAGTTTTCAGAAAGGGCGCGTTCAAGGCGTGGCGTCGGCCCTCGAGCTCTTTTATGAACGGCGTTAGGCGTGGGAGAGTGGGCCGGACAGGAATCGGCCTCCGCGCATCACCCCCAGAATCCTAGTGCGGTCTCGTAGAAGGTCGATTCGTTGCAGTGGGTTACCTCGCAGGACCACGAGATCAGCCTCTTTCCCTCTCATCAGGGTTCCGACCATATCCTGAATGCCGATCAATCGAGCTGCTGCAGCTGTCGAAGCGACGATCGCTTCCATCGGTGTCATGCCCAGGGCGACCATGCGTTCGAGTTCCTGAGCGTTGTCTCCATGATAGTTGAATGGCGTCCCGGCATCGGTCCCCATCGCAATGGAGATGCCGCTCTGATGTGCATATTTGAAACTAGCTTGGTGACGCTTCGTCATGGCCTTCGCTTTTGCCAATGCACTTTCCGGAATCCCACAACTCGGTCGGCAGGCCGCTGTGGTCGCTAAAGCCGAAAGGGTAGGGACCATGTAGACCCCGTACCGCTTCATAAGCGCACCAGCTTCTTCGTCTAATAAGGTCGCGTGCTCGATCGAACGCACACCGGCAAGGATTGCGTTCCTCATGCCTGAAGCGCCGTGCGCATGGGCTGCCACTTTTTTTTCCGCATGGCGCGCCGCGTCGACGGCCGCGGACAATTCTTCCATCGTCATTTGGGCTGCATCCGGAGATGTGCCGGGCGTGAGCACTCCTCCTGAGGCAATGACTTTGATGACTCCGGCGCCAGCAGCAATCTGGTCCATGACGGCTTGCCGGACTTGCTCCGTCCCTTCCACTTCTCGGCCGATGAACCGTGCGTGCCCACCGATCATGCAGATCGCAAGACCCGCTCCGACGATCCGCGGACCAGGCACAAGCCCTGAATCAACGGCCTGTTTGAGGGAAAAAATCGAATGGTCACGAGCGCCAACATCTCGCACCGTTGTGAAGCCGGCATCCAGCGTGGCCTTTGCATAGCTGGCTGATTTGAGCAGGGTCAGCGACGGATGTTCCGAGTCTAAGGCCGCCACGACATCCGCCTCACCTCCCAAACAGAGGTGGACATGACAGTCGATCAGACCAGGGAGAATCGTGAGGCCACGCCCATTGATGCGCACAGTCCCTTTCGGAATCGCCAGGGTTTTACTGGGACCAACTGCGGAGATTTTCGAACCTCTCACTATGATTGTGGCGCGCTCATGAACGGCTCCAGTCCCATCGATCAGGCGTGCATGATGAATTGCAATTGTCACAACTTACCGTCCTCTACTATAGGTAGAGGCCGCAGCTTGCAGGGCGATCCCGGGAATTGAAACCCAGCCATTTTGGATCCCGATCTCTTCCAGCGCATTCAACAGCGTCAGCACGTTGGCTTCCGTAGACGATTCTCCCATCAGTCCGATCCTCCAGACTTTTCCCTTGAGATGACCTAAGCCTCCTCCGATCTCAATGTCGAACTGTTCAAGAAGTTGTGACCGGACGGCCCCCTCGTCGATCGATGTAGGAACGGTCACGCAAATCAACGTTGGGAGTCGGTAGTTAACCGGGGGTAATGGGTCGAACCCAAGCGCCAGCAGTCCTGCCATCAGTGCACGGCTATTGAGGTGATGCCGTGCAAAGCGGGCAGGGAGCCCTTCTTCCGCGATGATCCGCAAGGATTCGCGAAGGGCATACAACATCGAGATCGGCGCCGTGTGATGATAGGCCCGATTGTACTCCGTCCAATAATCTGCAATCAGGGACAAGTCAAAATACCAACTTTGGCAGGGAGTTCGACGACTGCGGACCACCGACAGCGCACGGTCATTCACCGTGAGTGGAGCCAGACCAGGCGGGCAGCTCAGGCATTTTTGCGTGGCGCTATAACAGACATCGATCCCCCATCGATCGACTTCAACAGGAAGACCTCCCAGCGATGTCACGGCATCGACGATCAGCAACGCGTCGTGCGCGCGACACATCGCACTCATGGGTTCGATGGGTTGCCAGGCACCTGTGGAGGTTTCCGCATGGACGAGTGCGACGGCCTTGACCGGACCCGATCGTCTGAGTTTCTCCTCGATCATATCCGGTTCAATAATCTGTCCCCAAGGCACCTCAATCCGAATCGCCTTTCCTCCACATCGCTCGACGATCGTCGCGAGTCGAGTGCCAAACACACCGTTGACACCGACGATCACGGCATCGCCAGGTTCGACGATATTCACGACAGCCGCCTCCATACCGGCGGATCCCGTACCGGAAACGGCGATCGTCAAACGATTAGCGGTCGAGAAGAGTCGACGAAGGCGTGTTTGAACGTCGTTCATCACGGCGAGGAAGGCCTGGTCCAGATGTCCGACGAGCGAGGTTGCCATGGCCTGCAAGACCCGAGGATGCACGTTGCTGGGACCAGGTCCCAACAGCAACCGTCGTGGTGCACAAAATTCTTCCATCGTGGAAAGGCTCCTGAAATCTCGCGCGGTTAGTATAGCCAACTTCATCAGGCAAGGCTACGTAAGAAATCTACGCCCGTCTTGGTCCGTAGCCACTTCGAGGGGGATTAAGAGTCGAGGACGCCCATGATATAGTCAGCTCCCCATGAGAGAACAGACACTGTCGATCGGACAATTGCAACGCTTCCCGCAGGTCGATCGCCCGACAGCTTCCCACCATCCTCTTTCACCGTACGATTCCACATGGTCGGTCTTGGTGAGCGTCGTCTGTGCCTGTGTGCTGGTGACCGCGCTCGGGAGTATCGTCTGGTTTTCACTCACCGCCCCCAAACTCGATCGCTTTGAAGAGCCGGATCGCGCACTAGAGTTGATGGTCAGTCGCATGATGGAGGCTCAAGATGGGCTCGGCCGGTCGCCGGAATGGCAGCAATGGCTCGCGGAGTGGACCATGGGCGACAAGAGGGAAGCCTATGAGCAAGGCATTCAATGGTACCGCGAACTCGCTGCCACGACAGATGATCCACTCTCGAAACTGCGATTGGCGATCTTACTGGGTGAATCAGGCCGGCAAGATGAAGCCGTTGCCGAGGCACAAGAATGGCAGAATCAGGGTCTGTATACGGGACTGTTTGAACAACTCATTGTTGCCGCCTATGGTTCCCAACCGCTGACTTCCGCGCAAGAAGCTGATCTACAAGCAGCCCTCGCGGAAGCGATGCCCAGTGGATGGTTTTACAATCAGTTGTCTGCCCGGTTAGCCCAACGAGGAGGGGACCACGCACTCCTCGCGACCGTTGAACAACAGAATGCCGGCAAAGCCGATCAAGTCCAGCAGGGGATTCGTCCCCTGATCGTGACGGAAGTGATCTGCTTGTTGGTCGGATCGGTCATGTTGTTAGGCATCGTGCGCTTGCAGGGACAACGAGTCGATATTCTACGCGTCCATCTGCCAGGCGTTCCGCCACCGTGGTCTGGACGTACCGCCATGGCTGTCATCCTCCGTGGCGGTGCGTTGGGGGTTGTCACAACCGTCGCGTTTCTGACCGTTCCATCTCTTGCGCAATCGTCAGTGAGCGCCTTCGTCATTCCCTTGGCGAACATCCCGCTGCTCCTCCTTGCCTACGTTCACCTGCTCAAGCCGGCCGGTCTGACTTTCAGGAACGGGTTCGGCTTACGTATGAAAAACGTCCATCCCGGCCGACTGGCCTGCATCATTGTCGCCGTCATCGCAGCCGGACTCTGGGGAGAATGGGTTCTTGGTCGAACTGCCGAACTCTTGGATCTCAGCAACCACTGGACAGAATGGTTCGATCCGAACCTCGTGTGGGCCTCAGCGCCCAAGCTCACCGTGAGTTTGTTGGAATATGTCGTCTTCGCACCGATTTTTGAAGAAATGGCGTTTCGCGGACTGCTGTACGCCACGCTTCGCCGCCGGCTCACATTCTTTCCCGCCGCGATCATCAGCACCTGCATCTTTGCCCTCGCTCACGGCTACAGTCTCATCGGGTTCATCAGCGTGTTTTGGAGTGGATTTCTGTGGGCATGGATCTACGAACGGACCGGTAGCCTGATCCCAGGTATGGTCGCGCATGCGATGAATAACTTGCTGGTATGCCTTACCGTGATGGCTCTGCTTGGGTGAGCGAATGCTTCTGTATCGCGGCAAGTGCCTCAAACACATCCGTATGCCGCAGACCTGCACGATCCGACTCCAACAGCTCGCAGAGCTTATGATTCGACAGGCGTTTCCCGCCTGGCTTCTGTTCGCCCGAGATAGAGGATCCAATGTGCCAGCGTCGCTCGACCTCTTCACAAATTTCATTCCACGTTCTCGGAGTCCCATCGCTCACGTTGTAGACCTCACCGGATTGCCCATGCCTCAGCGCGGCAAGACAGACGGCGCTCAGATCTTCAACGTGAATGAGGTTCACATACTTCCGTGAGCGGTTCACCCGTCCCGTCTTAATCCACTCGATCGGATTGCGGCCTGGACCGTAGATTCCAGCCACTCGCAAGACAATGGCACCATAGGCAGTTCGCAAGAGTTCTTCACCCTGTACACGAGGTATGGTGAGATCGATGGGCGTCGATTCATCAATCCAGGGTGGAGGATAGGGCGTTGTGGCTCCCTCACGATAGGCGGAGGTACTCCCGAGGATGACCACTCGGCGGGCACCCAGCAACGCATGATCGGCAAATTGCCGCACCAACTCAATCGGTACCGCTGGAAAACACCACAGCACATCGGTCGCAGTCGGGATCGATGCCCAGGTGTCCGGTCGAGCCAGATCGAAGGTGATCCGTTGATCGGGACTCAGATGACTGATATGTCGTTCGGGATCCCGACTGGTCGCACACACACGGGTGTACAGACACTCCGCCAATGGGTGAAGAGTCTTGGCGGTATAGCCGGCCCCCAGGATGGTGAGTGATGGGTGCAACGCATATCCCATTTGGCACAAAGCTGTGTGCAGTGTGCCAGTTTGAAGGGATCTGAGTCTAATAAATTTCGTCATTGTGTTGGCCGGCAGAGTGACTTCTTTCGCTCCGCAGTGACCGAGAGTTGGAAGACTCCCATCGCGAAATATCCGTAGGTGCTCCGTTGTCACTGCGCGCTGAGGATGGTATAAGTCAGAGTACAGTGTGGAGAAGGAAAAATGCGTAGCCAATCATCAGCGAATCGATTGCGACTTGCGTGGCTCATGCCATTCGTGTTTCTCGCACCTGGCTGTGGTGATGAGGGCGGTGGAGGTGGGTTTGGTGGCGGCGGCAGCCCAATAGGAGGTGGGGAGCCGACGGCGGCAAGCGTCTATGTCACTAATAGCGGTTCCGACAATATCTCAGCGTATACGGTCAATGGGACAACAGGTGGGCTATCGGCCATTGCCGGATCGCCTGTGGCCAACGTGTCGACCCCATCAGCCATCGCCGTCTCGCGGAATGGGTTTTTTGCCTTCGCCACGAACAGTCAGACGAACAAGGTCACGTCATTCAGAATCGGCACCGACGGCGGGTTACTACTGGCTTCCGGAACGGCCACCAGTCCCAATCCAGCCTCAGTCGGTACCGCTCCAAGTGCCGTCGCCATTTCAAGCGATACGGAGTTCCTCTACGTCGCCAATCGAGGTTCCGACAGTGTGACGGCCTTCACGATCGGGGCCACCGGCATCCTGACGCTCGTCCCGCCTGAAGCGGGAACGCCCAATCCTGTCGCAGCTGGAGGCTCAGCGCCTGTCTCGCTCGTTGGTTCCGCCACCGATCGGTTTCTGTATGTGGCCAATAGCGCGGACAACACCGTGTCGGTCTTTCAGATCGAAACGAGTGGATTGTTGAAACTGGTTCCGCCGACAGGGTCGCTCAGGAATCCGGTCGCGGTCGGCGGCAATGCACCGAGCGCACTCGCGCTGTCCTCAACCGGGCAGTTTCTCTATGTGGCCAATCGTGCGTCGAATAATGTCACCGTCTTTCAGGTCGAGACCAGCGGACTGCTCACTCTCATCCCAACGGCAGGCGGGAGCACGAATCCCGTTCCCGTGGGAGGAACCAGTCCGAACGGCATCGCTGTCGCTCCGAATGGACAGTTTCTGTACACAGCGAATGGGGGTGGGAATGTGTCGGCATTCACGATTGGAAGCAATGGCCTGCTCACACTCGTGCCTGCTTCAGGTACCACGCCCAATCCAATCCCGGCAGGGACAAGCCCTTCGGCCCTCACGATCTCACAGGACGGACAGTTCTTGTATGTCGCGAACCGAGGAGGCAATGTGTCGGCTTATACGGTCGGATCCGAGTCTGGGACCCTGACCCCTCTCACGCCACTCCTGGGAAATCCGTTTCCAGCCGGGAACAGCCCGTCCGGAATTGCCATGCAGAGGCCGCTCTAACGAAGAGCCTGCCATCGGAAAGGTCCAACAGATCAACTCGCCAGACGATTTCTCAAGCGTTCCGTCGTGTTGGAGGCTTCCTCAGAGAATCGATCTCTGAGAAGGTGCTGGAGTTGGTTGGCCGGAATCGGCTTGCTGAAGAGATACCCTTGATAGGCCGCGCAGCCCTGCATCCGGAGAAAGGCGAGCTGATCTCGCGTTTCCACTCCCTCAGCCACGATGTGAAGATTGAGGGCACGGCCCATCCCAATGATGGCCCGCATAATCGGAGAATCACTCTTCCCGAGCTGGAGATCCTTGACGAAGGCTCGATCGATTTTCAGGGTATCGATCGGGAAGCGCTGAAGATAGGCGAGGGAGGAGTAGCCCGTCCCGAAGTCATCGATCGCGACTCGAAAGCCTGAGTCTTTGAGTCCTTTCAACGTGGCCGCTGTGGCCGGCGCGTCCGTCATGAGAATACTTTCGGTCAACTCCAGCTCGATGTCTTGCGGTGTGCCCCCCTCGGCATAGACGAGCGCCTTGATCTGATCGGCGACATTGCGCTGCCTGAAATGGAGTCCGGACAAGTTGATTGAGACGGCGGTAGGTGCCAATCCACTCTTATGCCAGGTCCGTTGCTGTTGCGTGACGCTCGTGATGACCCATTCACTCATTTGAATGATTAGCTCTTCCTCTTCTGCCACGGGGATGAACTCGGCGGGAGAGATCAACCCGCGTGTGGGATGTTGCCAACGAATCAGGGCTTCAAACCCAATCACTTTCTCCGACAGGGTATCCACTTGCGGTTGATAGTGGAGAACGAACTGGTTGTTGGCAATGGCGGCACGCAAATCTTGTTCGAGGTTGACCCGAGCGGTAATCGACACATTCATCGCATCCGAGAAATACTGATAGCAATTGTGTCCCTTGTTTTTTGCAGCCTGGAGGGCGGTGCCGGCGTTGCGGAGCAGCAGTTCGGCTTCCGTGCCATCAGTGCCGGAAATGGCAATCCCGATGTTCGCGGAGAGGGTCAGGCTGGTCGTTCCGATTTGAAACGGGTGCCTGAGCGAATCCAGAAAGTTCTGGGCCACCCTGGCGGAATCTTGAGGCGTCGACAGGTTGGTGAGATACACCATGAACTGACCATCGCTGAGGCGCGCCAGTATCGGAGAATCTGTCCCCGCATATTGTGCGATCGTGAGACCCACTGAAAGCGCCTGTCGAAGACGCTCGGCGACCTCTTTGATGATCTGATCCCCGCTACGAGACCCATACATGTCGCAGATACGATGATAGCGGTCCAGGCTCAGCACCAAGAGAGCGCCGGTGGTGCTGTTGCCTGCTCCAGAGGCGATAGCTTGCTCGACGCGATGGAGAAACAAGCCGCGATTCGGGAGGTGCGTTTGACTGTCGTAATTGGCCAAAAAGTAAATCTTGGCCTCCGCGTCCCGTTTATCGGTGACATCCTGCACTGTCCCCATCATGCAGCGAGTGTTCGTACTCTCGTCCGTCACGATTTCACCGAGAAGATGGACGATACGTTCTTTTCCATCGTGCGGCACCATCCGATGATCCAGATCCAGCCCGGTGCCGGCAGTGACGGCTTCGCGCATGGCCTCGGCGACCACGTCACGGTCTCCGTCGTGCACGCGGGCTAAATACGCAGCCTGCGTGTGATCGAACGAGCCAGGGTCGATGCCGAGAATGCGGCCGGCCGCCTCCGATAGGTCCATGCGGTTTTGTACTAGGTCCCATTCCCAGCCACCGAGCTGTGCGATCCGTTGCGCTTGGACCAACCGGGATTCACTGCTGCGAAGGGCGCTCAGGTTGTGGCTGGCCCGCAGCATGTACCGCACACGTTGGCTGAGGATGAGTCCATGGCAAGGCTTCACGATAAAGTCGGTCGCACCCATTTGATAGGCCTGTGCGATCGAATCGACATCGTCGGAACCCGTCATGATCAGAATCGGCACGAATTCCCCTCTCGGCAGTTGACGGATCCGTTGACACACGGCAAACCCGTCCATGCCGGGCATCTGTAGATCCAGGATCACGATGTCCGGCAGCGTCGTGGTGGCGAAATCGATGGCGGCTTGACCGGACTCCGCCTCTTCGACGCGGAGGTCCTCCTGTTCCAAGCTCATCCGCGACAACATGCGAAACGTCGCATCATCATCGACAATCAGTGCGAGGGGAAGTGGCGCGTGAGTGGGGGAGGTCATGCCGCTCTCCTCTCGAGTTCGGATTGAAAGATTTGGCTCGCATGGTCGAACGCCGCGTCGAGTTGCCCTAACAACGGTTCAGCTTCTGCCAGCTGCCCTTGGCGACTGCAATCTTCAAACTGTCGGCATAGTTTGGACAGCGTGACTGCACCAAGCACCGAGCTTCTGGACTTCAGACTGTGCGCCGCTTGGTTCACTGTTTGGGCATCACCAGCCCGCATTCCTTCTCGCAGGCGGTTGACCAGGTCGCGTGAATCCAGGAGATACAGCGACAATATTTTGGCCAATGCGTCTTCTTTGCCCGGTCGTTGCAGACTCGTGATCGACTTCCAGGCCTTCTGATCGACTACGAGCGATTCCTCTGCAACCGGTTCAGACACCGAAGCAACGGGGACTGAGCCGGTAGGGGAAACCAGGCTGAGAACGGGCGTTTCATGTTTCGTCGGGGCGGTGCTCGGACGGAGCCAGGAGGACAACACCGTCTGTAATCGCTCCATCGAGAAGGGCTTGGACAAGTAATCGTTCATGCCCGTCACAAGGCAATGTTCACGATCGCCTGGAGACGCATGGGCCGTCAGTGCGATGATCGGCATGGGTGTCCGCGATTCCGCCTGTTCCCATTCGCGGATCAGGCGAGTCGCCTCAAAGCCGTCCATCTCCGGCATTTGACAATCCATCAAAATCAGGTCGAAGGGAACCGTCTTCGCCTGAGTGAGGACTTCGCGCCCGTTCTGGGCCAGGGTCACGGTGCAACCCAGCGTCTCGAGCATCAACTGGGCGATTTCCTGATTCACCGGATTGTCCTCCCCAAGGAGAACATGCCCAGATAGCGTCGCTGCTGCTGGCGCTGGTTGCGAGTTGGGCGATGTAACGGGCTTCTCGGTAACCATATTGACCAGCGCTTGGTGTAGGCCAAGGTACCGTAGCGGCTTGGTGATGACGTGCACCTGGCCACTGGTGGGATCCTGATCGACGTCCGCTCTCTTGATGAACGACACCATTCGTAGAATCTTGGTCGCTGCATACGTCGCGTCTGATCGCAACGCTTGCAGCAATTCCGCATCGGTCATATCCGTGAACGTTTCATCGACGAGGGCGACCACTGGCCCTCCGTCGGTCGCAAGTTCGGTCATCACCTGCTCGAGGAACTGGGCCCCGGTGCCGGCTATCTTCGAGGGAATGCCCCAGTGCGACAGATACCGTGTCAGCACCAGACTGGTGGCAGGATGACCGATCGCGGCGCAGACTCGAACGCCGGCCAGCGAAGGGTCGGGCTGCATCGCGGCCGTGGCTCCGTCTTGCAAGGGCATGGGGAGAACGACCCAGAAGGTACTGCCTTGGCCGATGACGCTGTCGACACCGATTGTCCCACCCATCAATCCGCTCAGTTGCTTGCAAATGCTCAGGCCGAGGCCGGTCCCGCCATGCACGCGTGTCGAAGACCCATCCACCTGTGAAAACGACTGGAAGAGTTTGGCCTGCCCCTCGGCACTGATGCCGGAGCCGGTATCGGTGACGGCAAGTTTGATCTTGGGAACTCCGTCTTGAGCGGACGGAGATGCGTCGATAGTGACCGTCACACTCACGTCGCCTTCCTGCGTGAATTTGATGGCGTTCCCGAGGAGATTGGTCACGATCTGTCTGATGCGAATGGGATCGCCCATGACCGCGGTCGGGATTGACGGGTCGTAATCCGCCCAAATATGCAACCCCTTCCGTTGGGCGCGCTCGGCCAGTTGCTCGACCGTGCGTTCAACGATATCCCGCAAATCGAACGGGACGGATTGGATCTCCAGCTTCCCGGCCTCGATTTTTGAGAAATCGAGAATGTCGTTGATCAGCGTCAGCAAGGTGTCTCCAGAGTTGTGGATAGTCTCCACATAGTGCCGTTGCGTGTTGGTCAGGGGAGTGCGCGCGAGAATCTCGG
Organism: Nitrospira sp.; assembly: GCA_029865225.1. GTDB lineage: Bacteria > Nitrospirota > Nitrospiria > Nitrospirales > Nitrospiraceae > Nitrospira_D. The sequence continues at coordinate 57,787 of JAOUHJ010000009.1, read as the reverse complement.
TCATGCCGATCACGCCGTTCATCGGCGTCCGGATTTCATGGCTCATATTCGCCAAAAACTCGGCTTTGGCTTTGGTCGCATCCTCCGCCGCAAGCTTGGCAATGCCGAGGGCTTCTTCCGACTCACGACGACGGGCGGCCTCAAGCACCAAGGTCATGAAATTTGCCAAGGCTTGCACAAACTGCTGCTCATCCGGCGCCCAGTCACGTGAGGTGCCGACATGCTCGATCGAGACGACCCCGGTCAGTTTCCCTTGAGTGTAAAAGGGTGCATCGATCCTGGCCCCGATCTGGTGAGGGGCGAGGATACCGGCGACCAGTTCCGTGAAGGTCGGCTCTTGTTGCGCCTCCGTCGCGGTAATCAGCCGCTGTTCGTGCAGCGCCGACAAATACCGAGGATACTGCGCACGGGTCAATTTTCTGCCCACCGTATGTCGGTCTGGCGTTCGCTCATAACTATCGAGGCAGTAGAGCGACTGGGTCTGCTCATCGTAAATCCACACACTGACTAGCTCGACCGCAAGGGCCTGAGCGGCAATCGCGGTCAACTGCTTCGCCGTGACGGGAAGGGACCCCTCGAAGACCGTGCGGTCTTGCACGAGCGCCAGCGTGGCGCTCTGTTGATGCCGCAGTCGCTCTTCCTTCGCTTCCAATGACCGATTGGTGGTCTGAAGGACCGTCGCGCGCTCCTCGGACCGTTGTTTGGCATCCACCGCACCGACCAACTCCGTCTGCGCTTGCACCCGCGCCTTGATGGCCCAGCTGTTGGCCAACGCAACGGCCACTTGATCAGCCAACCGGCGCGCATGGGCCATGTCATCGGCGGGAGGTCTCTTCTTCTGTCGATAGCCGAGCACCAAGACGCCGCTGACACGGTCCTCCACGATGATGGGAAAGATGGCGAACAAGGAGAGGTCAGGTTGCATCATCGCCGTCAAGTAGGACGGCATCGACGACACCGTCACCACCGTATGATCCGGATGGGCATGGAGGGCGGCGAGATGCTCATCCGTCAGTTGACAGTGATAGGCCTTGACCTCGTCCGATTGACCGGTGATGAATCGTACGGAGAACAGGGTAGGGCCCTGGTCGTCCGGGTCCACCAGAAACATACCGACCGCGTCGCAACTGATCGTCTCCGTAATGCGGGACTGTACGATCCTCACCATGGCCCCCGGCTCATGACTGGAGAGGATGGCTTGGCTGATCGCCGAGATCGTTTCCAACATCTGGAACTGCTGGCTGAGTTTGTCCGTCATGCTGTTGAACGACCCGGCTAAGTCTTCGAACTCATCGTCGCTGGTGACCGTCACGCGAGTCGAAAAATCTCCCCCGGCTAGACGCGCTGTGCCTTCTTGAAGGAGAGTGACGGGGTGCAAACTCCGCCGTATCTGCGCCAGGCTGAGGAGGACAACCGCACTCAGAGTAGATGCAATCACGAGCAGGAACGTGTGCCGAAATTGGTCGACCGGAGCCAATGCCGACTCTCGAGTCTGGCTTAACACAATTACCCAGGGCTCAATAAGAAATGTGTGGCGGAGCGGCATGGACCAGGCGCCGGAGACATATTCGTGACCGCCTTTCTGCCACATGGCGTCTTCACCCATTGGGGATCCACTGTTGTGCCGACGAAAATCTGGCAGAGTGACCGGCTCTGAGAAGGTGGAATAGATCGCTTGTCGGGCCCCGTCCTCGACGATAAGATCCGTGTTCCCCGGAAGCGTTTCTTTCACCTGCGTGCCCCACAAGGCGACTTCATCCACTTGTACGGACAGGAGTCCCGCCTCCCATCGATCGCGATTGACGACACGGGTTAAGGTCAGTTGGGCAAGCTGCCCAGCGGACGGATGAATTTCCAGGAGCGACTTGCCTCCCTGCAAATGCGTGATCTGGGCTGATGAGAGGCCGCGTCGATCCGCATTCACAGCCAGAAGTTGAATTGCTCGAAACTGCTGGCTCAACTCTTTGACCGATGCCGTGATGGTGACGTCCTCGCTCACCGTTCCATCCTGCGGCAATTCGGCTGCGAGGCGGTCCAGATCGGCCGCCAACGTCAGGAGGTGACTGTACAGCACCATCCCTTGAGACTTGCTCTCTTGCTTGAGGCGAGCCGAGGTTTGCACGATGAGCTGGTCCGTGACCTGGCGGTACGACACCCATCCGAGAATCGACGTCGGCACCAAGGCGCAGAGGACGAAGAGACCGAGGATCCGTCGTCCGATACGGCTCTGGAAGAGCGATTGAGAAAACGAGGTCTGCATGGTCACACGAGGCTAGAAGTTCTTGGCCAAACCGTAAAACCCACCATCACTCGCGCGAATGACATCGTCATGGCTCAACGCTGCTGACAGAGGCATAGTTGAGGCCCGATCTCTTCCCATACTGTACACATCAAAGTCCGAATTCAGCGGGACGAGAAACCGGTCTTTTCTCGCTCCCCCAACACCGCCACAAGGTGGACCACCACCGCCGGCACCACCACCCCCGGCTCCGCCGGCACCACCACCCCCGGCTCCGCCGGCACCACCACCCCCGGCTCCGCCGGCACCACCACCCCCGGCTCCGCCGGCACCACCACCCCCGGCTCCCCCACCACCTGCGACAAGATGCAGTAGATCTTGGTGCTCCCCGTGATCAACGGCAAAGGAGACATGCCAGCCGTCGGAGGTTCTGAGTGAGTGATCGGCCAGCAGCACCCGAGGCGGGCGATTCTTGCGTAATTTCAGTCTGGCCAGATTCGTGATTTCAACATCGGTTGTACAGTTGATGCGGTAGTACTGATACGGCGTTCCCCAGGGATCCAGCATGGTGCTCCGCCCGATTTGAGCCAGAGTATCCGGATAGCCTCCTCCTCCGATCGCGAATCCCTTGATCTCTTTCGCGAGGGCGTGCAGTTCAGATACAGCCCTAGCCACGCGCGCCTTCTCGAGGAAGTCGATGTAATTGGGAATGGCGAGTGACGCCAAGATTCCGACGATCGAAACGGCGAGCATGAGTTCGATGAGGGTAAACCCCTGTGTGTTGCCCGCACGAGACCGCCGTGATCGTCCCGTACATCGTCGTCTGATCAACTGGCCGTCTAGACGTCTGTGGTTCATATTGGGCGTTTATCCGTTGTGTGTCTTGAACCCATCGAGGGAGGTTTTCACGGCGGCCAGGTTCTGTTCCATCTGCTTCGCCAACGCGACGAGGGCAGGATCATTCTTCGCGACTGCGAGCTCCTTCATCCGAGCCGCATCCAGCGCCAGGATGACTTGTGCCTGCTTGATCTGATTGATCTTCGACTGCAGCTGAGCGGTCATGTGGTTCACCAGATCGACTTCCGGTGCCAGGTAATCATGTTGTCGGAGCGTCGTTCGCACACTCAGATTCCCCTCGGCGATCTTCGGGAAGACCTTCCGGAGTCGGTACAGTGGGCCGGCGACACGATGCATGAGCCGCAGCGAATGAATGCAATGGATCAACACCACCATGCTTGCACCCAGTGCCCAGGGCCAGAATCTGGCGTGCAAATTGAGCAGATCATTGGCCACGACGGCGCGCTCCTCCCATGAGAGCGCTGGGTTGTCGAGCGCCTGCATCAGCGGCTGAAACACCGGGATGGCCAACAAGACGAACACGATCAGCGAATAGGCGATGACCTGTAAGAGCATTCGGATCTGCAGCGGATGGACGACCGAAAAGAGTCGGCGCTTGTAGTGAGGACTCTCTCGGGCCTGTGGGTCTTTTTCCGGCGACGGAACCACAGTCAGTTTGGGTGTCGTACGAGCAGCCTCTTCTGCACGATTCGACTGGTCCGCGCCTTCAGGTTGAGGACTCGGCTGGTCAGCGAGACGAAGAGGCTCCCCCATGGTTAGGCCGCCTTCATCTTGGGTGATGGTCCTGTCGACGCCGCATCGGGAAATGCAAGCCGCTGCTGTTCTGATGCTTTCACTGCTGGGAGGTCGAAATCGGCTAAACAGGCCTTGAATCCTCTGATCTCCTCCTCAAGCCCATGCAGCGCCACCTGAACCTGGTCGGATGACTGCTCCTGAACCCGCAAGGCGACGGCCTCATAGGCTTGCGTCACGAGGGCAGCGTGCAGATTGATGGTTTGGATCCTGTTCTCGATGTTGTCGAGCATGCTGTTGAAGGCCTGCGCTTCACGATGAAGATAATCGTGCTTGCGCAATCGGGCCCGTTGATGTAGCTGGCCGGTGCCGATCGACCGAAAGAGCGTCGAGAAGCGGTAGAGCGGCCCGGCGATCCGATGCATGAAATACATCGAATGGAGGAGCAGCACGAGGAAGGTAATGATCAACCAAGGCCAAATCCGCTCGTTCAACTCGAGGAACTGACTTGCAATTTGCGCATGTTGTTCCCACGACACAGAGGAGTCATAGAGCGGCTGCACCATCGGCAGGAACACGACGGCATACAGCACGATCAACAGGCAGGCAAAGTAGATCAACGTCGTCACCACGAACCAGTATTGGACGGGATGGACGAACAACTGTCTCCGTTGAAAGGGGCCGATCATGACTGCACCGCTTTTCTGGTCCAGACCAGATGAGCTTGGTTCTTGAACGTGATGGTTTGGTCTTTGGTGTGGTAGTAGAAGGAGAGGGTTTGCTCATCTTTCCGTGAGTCTCCATAGACCACGGTGTAGAGCGTGCGCGGTCCGTCGGGTGTCGCATCCAGCCGACGGACGGCCTGCGCATCCAAGTGCTCGATTCCGACGCTGAACGCCACGCCGGTTTTGCTGAACACCAGCATGCCTTCCTCGTATCCCTTGGCTGACGTGACCCAGGCACCGATCAGCTCATTCGGACAAGACACGTCAGGGTCGCGGGCGACGACACTATAGATCAGGCCAACCAACATGAGGCCGGCAACAGTAAGAAGAATTTTCGTTGATCGCGTGGAGCGCTGTTCAGCCGACACAGCGGTGGCAGTCGCGGCTTGCCTCATGAGACGCCTCGTTCGGTTGGTGTATGGGTGGAGCCGGCCTCGCCTTGCATCCTATCGTGTATGGCTTATTGGTCAACAATTTGCTCGGTTCTGGTGCGCAGGACATGGCTTCCCTCATTCGGTTGGTTTCAGTATTTTCTTGAGGAGCGCGCTCCTCTTCTTCTCAACCTTCCAATCGAGAAAGAGAAGGGTCTGCAACAAGAATGACTGTGTACCGGTGGGAGAACAGCGGACCGCTACGGCCTATCTGGTGGGAAAGGCTGGATCAGGACACGAGGTTGTCTTGCAGCCAGGTCAGAAGATGACCCGTCACCTGTTCTGGCTTGTCTTCATGGACGAAATGTCCTGCGTCGGCCATCGTCATGACCGTCAGATCGGTCACATAGTCACTCAGGCCATCGAGATTGTGAGCGACCAGCGCCTGATCTTGGAGTCCCCAGATGACGAGAGTGGGGATAGTGATCTTCTGGTACCCCAGGCAGCGTTGACGCCACGCACCTCCACCGCGGAACGCGGCTCGGTAGTAATTGATCATGGCCGTCAAGGCGCCAGGCTCACAGGCCTGTTGCCGATACACCTCCACGACGTCGTTCGGCATCTGTGTACGATCCAATGCCATGCGCTCAAAAATCTGCCCGATCACGTACCCACGACCGGCTGATAGGGCCAGCTCCGGGAGCCGGGGCATCTGGAAAAATCCCATGTACCAGGAGCGGGGCAACTGCCTCCAGCGCCGAACTTCCCGCTCAAAGCAGGCAGGGTGGGGCGCGTTCATGATCACAAGGGCCTCGACGCGGCTGGGATGCCGCATCGCATAGTACCAGGCGATAATTCCTCCCCAGTCGTGTCCCACGAGAATGGCCCGTTTCACCTGTGCCGCATCAAGGAGCCCACTCACATCCTCCATCAACGATTCGATCGAATAGGCCTCGATGTCGGTCGGTCGTGCGGTCCCACCATATCCGCGCAGGTCAGGAGCCCAGACCCGATATCCAGCTTTCGCCAATGGCTGCATCTGATGCCGCCAGGAGATGGCCGATTCTGGAAAGCCATGGAGACAGAGGGCCAGTCGTTCTCCTGCCCCAGCCATGGCGACCCGAAACGACAACTGATTGGCCTGGATCTGGCCAAACGAGAACGCCTCGGTGTCTCGGTCATTTTGGCTTAGGTCGCTCATGTACAAAAAGTTAGAAATTGCTGGTCAGATCGTGACAGGCTCGCTATGCTCACCGGAATGGACGGACCAAATTGGGTATATTGGCCAGATCAGGGCAAGTGGCGCGCCTATCCGGAGGGCTCCCCCGATCGAGAAATACAAGCCGCCTCTTTCGAGGAGCTGCAGTTCCAGATCGAGCGGCTGAGCCGAGAGGTTCCACGAACCTCTCGAGAGATTCCGCGAATCGACCGACCCAGGCGGGTCGTGCTTGACTTGGACACCCCACAATATGTCCTGTCACAGGATCAAGGTAAGTGGCATGGACATCTACTGGGCTATCCGGAACACGCGGCACAAGGGGACTCGTTTGACGAGGTGCAGTTCAAACTCTACCAGCTCTGCCGCAACCTGATCTCCGCCAAACAGCTGCCTCTCCGAAAAGCGGCCTGATCAAGAGGACGGTCAGGGTCCCTTTGCTGAGATTCTTCTCGCGGGGGATCCACTCGCCTTTCGTTTCTACATCAGCCGAGGCCGCACCAGATAGCGTCCTGAACATGTCTCACCGGGTTCAAGCCGTTTCAGCCCCCATTCTGGATGATTGAAGGCATCACTGGCACAGGTCATCGGTTCGATGGCCAGCGCGGCTCGCGGGGCATCTGCGATCGCATCACCGGTGTACACGACGACGGCAGAAAATGACGAATCCATCACAATGTCGATGGCGCGGTTGCTTGGAGCATGACGCAAGGTCGCCGTCGCCAAACCGTCTGCATCGCGGACAAGATTCATGTAGCAATGGTTGAAGCGTTGCCCACCAATCGCCCGAAAATGGCGATAGTCCCAGCAGGTGCCTTCGACATCCAGAATCCTTCCCGTTGGTGCGAGCTGCTCGTTGAATTCCAGATAGCCGGTGGCCGCAATCCGGACGTCAGCTTCATCGATCACAGACGTCCCAACGGTGAAATAGGGGTGAAATCCGACTCCCACGGGCGCGACACGATCTCCGATATTCTTCACGACAAAGTCACAGCCCAGGCCTGACGCCCCCAGCTCGTAGGTCACGGCAATGTCCAACGAAAACGGGTAGCCGCGAGCCGCATAGGTCTCGGCATCCAGACGGACCTCGCACGTCACGCTGTTGACTTGAGCATCCCGCACCTGCCAAGGCAGAGTGCGAACAAATCCATGAATGGCATTGGGACCTTCCTTGTCGTTGCAGTCCAGCTGGAACGGTTGCCCCTCGAATGAGTAGCGGCCGTTGGCGATACGTCCAGGAAAGGGGATGAGGACATCACCTTGACCACCCCGTTTCCGGCTTCCACCGGAATAGCCCCAGACAATATCGATTTCCCGCCCACGATCATCGATCATGAAATACCGCCGTAACGATGCACCCCAGGGCGAGATGACGACCCGGTGATTGTGAAAACTTAGAGTGAGTTCAGTGTCTGTCGTCACGGTCATCATGGTCGTCCGTCTCGCACTGCTGAAATCAATCGTGAACAGAGAAGTGCGGTTCCATGCTCACCGACTATTTCACGAAGGGATTGCCGGTCTGTTGCCAGTCGTTGAGATTCATGATCACTGCGGTCGTCTGCGTGAATCCCAGTTCTCCAAGTCTCTGCGCCGCAAGCGTGGCGCGCTTCCCACTTTGGCATTGCAGAATGATCGGCCGCTCCATGTCGGCCTTCTCCGGAGCGCCGACATGATTCCAGATTTGGGAATCGATGAGGCCGCGGGGAATGTTGATCGCTCCCGGCACATGACCGGCCGCAAACTCCTGAGGTTCGCGTACATCGATGATCAACGCCGAACCAGGATTCTCGACGCGCTTCCGATACTCATCCATACCGATCGTCCTCACGTGCTTCTGCGATGCCTCTACTGTCTGCATGACGGCGGGGGGAGTCCCCTGTGCGAAGATCGACAAAGAGATGCTCAGGGTTAGGGTCAGAGCAAGCGTGAATTGCGACAGGATTGTCTTGTTCATATCTTCTCCTTTTCAGACGGTCGATGATCTACCAGGGTATGCGCATATGACTTTCAATAGGGTGGTCCGATGACTGTGGTGAACCCGTGACACACAGACGCATTCTACTGATTTGTGGCCAGTGGGTCTACGTAGAGGGCCCATGGTCAGGTTGGAAACGAGCAGGGAGGCTCAGTAGGCCAAACTGTGCCCGAGGTGAACGCTCACAAGACATGTTGGACCTTCTGCAGGGCCCGGTTTTTTTTAACATCGAACCAGTCGTGCTGGTTGGTAGCCATTCCTCCACGGCTGATCTCGTTTGTCCTGCAGGCTGTCGGTTGCCCATCTAGTCATCCACGTTCAGATTCCGCTCCACATGGCCGATACATATAGGTCTTGTCCTTATGTTTAGACTCTTCAAGAAGAAAAAGGACGCCGCTGCAACTTCTCAGCACAACACGAAGAATCCGCCTTCATCCTCCAGTGTGAAACGCTCGCTTCTGTCCCTTGAACCACGACTCATGTTCGATGCCGCTGCCGCAGCGACGGCGTCTGAAGTGGCGTCGGAACAGGTGGCGCAGGAGCAGGCTGAGGCCGCCGTCTCTTCCGACAGCGCCGCCGATAGTCGGACGACTGACCAGGCGGAATCGCAGGGAGTGCTTGATGCGATCGCCACCTATAATCCAGGTGAGTCAAGGACGGAGGTCGTGTTTGTCGATCCCACCGTTCCAAATTATCAGGAACTCCTCAGTGGCATGGATCCGAATATCGAAGTGATCATGCTCGACGGGGGACAAGATGGTGTTGAACAAATGGCAACCGCCTTGTCCGGCCGGAGCGGAATCGATGCCATTCACCTGATTTCTCATGGGAGTGCCGGCCAGCTACAGTTGGGGACAGGCACGCTGGACGCCGACAGCATGTCCGGCGAGTACGCAGATGAGTTGGCCACGATTCAGCAGTCCCTCTCAGAACAAGCCGACATCCTCGTCTACGGCTGCGACTTTGCCGAGGGAGACACGGGGCAAGCCGCGGTCAATTTGCTGGCAGAATTGACGGGCGCCGACGTGCAGGCCAGCACAGATCTCACGGGCAACATCTCGCTCGGCGGGGATTGGGACTTCGAAGTCAGCACAGGCACCATCGAAACCGTGTTGGCCATTGATTACGATGCGCAGATGAACTGGGCCGGAGTTTTAGGAACGGAGACGGTCGCGGATACATTCTCTGAAAAATCGTTCGGAAACGATGATGGAACCAGTTCATGGTCTTCAAACTGGTCGGAAGTCGATGTTGGGAAGAGTGACGCCAAGGGTGGACACATTCAGGTCAATTCCGGCGAATTGCGGATTCAGACTCAGATGGTGGGAGCCTCGGTGAGCCGTGGTGTGGACCTGAGCAGGGTGAACAGTGCGATGCTCAGTTTCGACTATAAGAATGACATTGACAAGGGGGGCAGTGTTGAAATCCGCATCTCCACTGATGGAGGAAAAAGTTATAAGACGTTAGACGGTGGGACCTTTTCGAGTTCGGACAATACCGGAAACGGTACGGCGAAGTTTGATATCTCCAGCTATGCATCGGCAGATACCAAGATCCAATTTGTCGTAACAGGGACGAGTGGAGGCGATCGCCTGTTGGTAGACAACGTGCAAATCAGTTATGAGGCCGCAGTAGTGAACCAAGCTCCAACCGACCTGGCCCTATCGGCGAACACGGTGGCGGAGAACGCCACGAGCGGGACCGTGGTGGGAACGATCAGTGCCACCGATCCCGATGCGGGCGATACCAAGACCTATAGCTTGACCGACACAGCGGGGGGGCGGTTTGCGATCGATGCGATCACGGGCGTGCTGACGGTGGCCGATGGCAGTTTGCTGAACTACGAGAGCGCCGCCAGCCACACGGTCACGGTCCGGGTGACGGACAGCGGGGGTCAGAGTGTGGACAAGACGTTCACAATCGGGGTGGACAATATGCCTGAGCCCCTGGTGGTGGGAGGGGTGGAGCCAACGCCAACAGTAGATCCAGTGACACCAGAACCTGTCATGGTTGCAGCGGATCCTGTGGTGGACGTGTCGGCTGGACCAGCGCCAGTCGTGGAGTTGGTGACGCCTGAGTCCGTGGTGGAAGTGGCTGTTGATCCTGCGCCGGTGGTGGAGTCGGTGTCTCCTGCGGTGATGATGTCCGGGACGGAAGCTGGGAGTGAGTCGGAAGGGAGTGCCATATCGGATTCCAGGGTGTTGTCCGAATCACATGACGACGCAGACACAACCGATCCGATCACGGAGGTGATGACGATAGCAGACCATGCGGAGACAGGGATGGTGGTGGGGATGGCGGGGGGTACAGACCCGGATACAGCGGACACAAATACATATAGTTTGACCGACACAGCGGGGGACCGATTTGCGATCGATCCGACGTCTGGGCTGATCATAGTAGCGGACGGCAGTTTGCAGAATCACGAGGCACAAGCCAGCCACACTATCACGGTGCAGGTGACAGATGGTGAGGGGAAGACTCTTGAACGGCCGATTACGATCCATTTGACGAGTGTGAAAGAAGGACCAGTGATCCAGGAGGCGAATGGTAACCGAGATGACAGTTTCGTAGGCTCTCTCTTCGGAAACAGTGGGGGCCTTCAATCCGGCGCTGGGAAATCACTAGGCTCAGTGGGAGAGTCTGCGAGGGGAGACCCTGATTCCGTGTCTATTCTGCCAAATGATTCTCATCACACGGTTGAATGGAACACCGAGTCCGTACCGAGGGGCGAGACTGGATCCATGGGACGAAACGCTGCTCCGTCCATTCAAGAGGAAGTGGTAATCCACGAAAAGGAACACAAGCAAACATCCGTCACGCGAGGGATAAAGGGTATGCCGGAAGATCTTAGCTCGGAGAAAGCTCAGGCTGAGCCTCGTCCTGAAGTAGGCCCTTGGACCTGGTCGCAGAGCGATGAGAGCGAGTCCGAACAGGCTGGATCAGCCGAACTCGGCCTCTCGATGGCTGTTGGTTTAGCTGGTCTGGCAGGGCAGGGCCGTCAGGGAACGAAAGAAAAGATGATGTCGGTGAAAGCCCAGCTTCAGGTTCTTCACCAGAAGAACCCATCTGAGAACACATCTCAACGAGCAGATGAAAACGCGAAAAAAGAGTCTGTGCCAGAAGGCTGAACACCCTTGCTTTATGATCGATTGACTCGGCTACTGTTCACACCCTCTTTCATGAGGGGTCTCGCCCTTTTTTCACCTCACTAACCATGAATGTCGTGTCCGTTTGGGCACGCGTGCCGAGATTCACCGCTTTTGTTTCGGTGAGCTTGGTGATCCACCCGGTCTCCACATCAACTTCGACTTCGGCCTGGTTCTCCAGGGATACGGAGTTCACGGGTCTCTCCTCCGGCACCTGTTTTCCTCTCTGTGCCGCCAAGCCTTTGACGATCGACCGCATGATCCGGTCGGTCTGCTCACGATCAGCCGATTGCCTCCAGTGCAGTACCGCGTGCCCAGACCGATCGTCGAACGACTTCAGCACAATATCGGTGTGAGCCGGAAGCGGAGCACCACCGAGTGGATTGTCGAGCACGCTCTGGTATTCATCGTGCTCACCGCGCGTATAGGTTCTTCCGAGGATCCGAAAATAGGTTTGAGCATCTCGCGTGCAGACCTGTTCGATTTGTGCTTTCGTCGAGAACATGACGTCCCATTGTGCCCGTAGGTTTTTCACCAGCGCCTGGTCCGCATTCTCTCGCTGCGAAGCCGCTGCATTGTCCGAGAGCGCATCGAGCTTCTTCCGCATCTCATTACGCAAGGCCTCCCAGTTCCGCACGCCGGTGATGGCACCATGAGGGTCGATCTCGAGCTGGATCTGGAGGCCCTGCATGAGTCCCACGACTTGGCGGAGAATAGACTCAGATGGGGCCGGGACCTCAAAGGTGGTCTCTCCAACCGTCCATCCCACGAGATACCCTTGTGGACCTGCACGGAGCACCTCAAGGGAAAAACGTGTGTGGGTTTTCCCTGAACGCGTCGACCGGCCATCACGCGATTTCTCCCGTACCCGTGTCACGATAATCTCAACGCGATCACCCGTTCTCCAGTGGGGGATGATCTCGACAGACTGAGCAGCGGCATGCTGAACACCCCATGGCAAAAGACACAGACAGAGAAGCGCTGCCGTACGGACGATGACTGAACCAGAAAGCGCCTTATGAGTCCGAGGTGCTGGTGTAAGCACAGGTATCCCTTTACCAAGTTCCCTGCACGGAACAGGAACACAATCCAGAACAGTGTAGATGCATCATTTCACGATAATCAGCGTACTATGACAGCGGCTTCCTCCTCCTTACAAGGACCATTGAATGAGAGCCGGGGCATCCACACATTCTTCCCTCTTGACCTGCCTATCGGCTGAAGCGTAGGGTACAACTATCTTCCTTCTACCTCCTCATCATCTGGAGGTGGTGTCATGGTCCTCCGAGGAAAACAGTTCCAACGGTCTGGGCCTGTCGGGTTTGCATTCATCACGACACAATCTGTTTCATCGAATAACACCTGGTTGACGCAGGCTTACCGGGAAATGCGTCCGAGTGTTGGGAAACGGTTTCCATCTAAGATCCGGTTCCATGGACGCGTGAAATCCTTGATGGTTCCTAGAGGACTCGCGCAGGATGATGCGTGAGGGTGTGACGTATGTTATCTGAATATTGGGGAATCCTGATTAGTCTGTTGGTTTTCGTGGTCCTGCTTCTTGTCTGCATGGACATCCTCTCGTGTAAGAGCATGAGGCGTCGAGGCAGACCCACAGAGGCTGATGGCACCTCGAGCGATAAGCTGGCACGACCGACGGCACCCGGTCACCATGCGACGTGACGACTAGCGGGTTGCTCTCGTCTCGGACACACGGCCAGATCGTACGACACCTTGATAAGAGGAGGCGTTATGGGTCCGACAAAAGCCATCGTAAAAGGACAGGCACTGTACGAGGTGGTGGGTGGCAAATTGATCAAAGACGGCTTTGTGAACCAGCAACAGATTGAAGAGTATGTGAATCACCATTATCTCGTGCTGCCGGTCGTCGATAAACGAGGGGAGCCGTGGCTCCTCGATGGAATGCCCGTGTATTGTCTTCGTGGAACGCAATATGAAACCGTACACGACGAGCGGGTCCATCTTGCCCGCTGTCCGGATTGCGGAGGCATGGGAATTCGAGTCGACGAAATCGCGGTGGAGTCGGATTGTATCCGCTGTACGGCCTGCGGACATGAATTCGATACCAGGCTGGAGATGATGGAAAACTAGCGGCGTCTGGCGAGGCCACGCCCTACCGGGGAGGGCAGGACAAATCAGAGTGTCTTGTCACCGAGCGCTGTCGGAGGAAGACAGCGGCTTCTTCCAGTGGTAGGTGCCGCCGTGCTCGCGGGGCGGAATACCTTTTTGCTTACCGACCCTCGTGTACCACCAGATGCCTTTCGCTTCTGTGCCATCCTCTGACAGCTGAAGTTCAAACCCTCCTTCTCGGTCATTACCGGATTGATGCCACGTCCCCTCCCATAGACGTCCAGCAATCTTGGTGGTTGTGAACCGCCCGCCATGCTGACTGTAGAGACCATTCCCGTTCCGGTCGAGGGTCGCCTGGTACCGTTTGTCATCCTCGACTTCGAGGATCTCCCACGTACCGCTCACGTCCGGTTCACCTGAGGATTGTGGTTGGCCGGGATGACGTTCCCGTGAATCTGCCGGTGCTGTACTCAACGCCCCTCCGAGATTCGCCGATCGAAATGATTCGTGCCACGACAACAGTTGCCAGCGGCCCTCGCGACGTTCGAGCACGCCTGTTTCTCGCATAGGGAGCACGGTGCGTTTGAGCTCGGCCCCTTCTTGTGTATAGCGGATGTAATCCAGCTCCATCGCGTACCAGGCAAGATCTCCTTTTGTCCAGACCTTAAGTTCCTTGATTGGAATCTCAAGTTTCTTGGCGTTGACGAATTCATCCCGCATGCCCTGTTCCAGTTCGGCCCACCCGATGTACTTCCGGCCGGCCACCGCGTAACTGATGATGTCGGTGTCATGGGCCATCAGTTGGGAGAGAGTCGGTAGGTCTTTTTCTGCGTTGGCTTGGATCATCCTACGAATGGCTGACTCCGGATCGGAACTATCCGACGCGATGGCGATTGAGGGGAACCCAAGAACCAACACAAGGAGAGATCGTACAACAAGTTCCAGCATGACCGTGCCTCTGGGCTGTATCGCGGAGGATTATTGCTCAGATTGTGCGCAGAGGCAATGGCAGCACCTCAGTGCTCCCATCGATACCCGACAAGAAATGGCATGACGGTCAACACGCCAAGTGCTCCGATCGGCACCGTGCCCGCAACAGGATGTTGGGTGGCAAAAAATTCATCGAGAGAGAGGCCGTGGAGGGGAAGGATAATGAGCCACTCCATAAGAACCCAGAACACGAGAGCAACAAGACCGACTCCAAGCCGGACACCGGGCAACGGCGGGAGTATGAATCGGTCGATCGCCCAGCGCGCGGCGATCATCACAGCCAGAAGATGCGTGGGAATCTCCATCACCTGTGCGATACGCTCGCTGAGGTGCAGCCCCACAACTTGGAGTCGAATAATCTCCAACACAACCCCTGCCCCAAGTGCGACCAGAAAATATACAGCGCCGGCGTTCAAGACTTGCATCAGACCATGCGGCTGTTCCTCATCAGGCATATTCTCCGGGGTCGTGTTCTCCGGCAAGGGAATCACGCAGCGCGGGGCTTGACCGATCACGTCGGTCGAGCTTGGCTTCTCCAACTCTTGAACGCCCCCAGATTTTTCCATGACGCAGGAGTCAGTCTAGCCCAAACGTTTTCATTCATCCATCATTCTGTGATTACGTACCAAGCACGTCCGGCATGAGCGAATCATGGAGCTGCGCCGATTCTCTCCACAGCCGTTCTCTACATCGATGAAATATTCTCTTGATGGACGTTCAACGATGCGCTCGTCGAATGCCGCTGAACGATCGTGCGATGCAGCGCCTTGTGGTCTTCTCAAGCAAGATCTTTTCCACGATCTTACCCTTGCGGACTGGTCATATGGTTCGTTGCTGCAAACCATATATCCGCGTGCTAGTCATAGATGTGCGTTCCTCGCTTGAGCCAGAATCCCCAGAACCTTGAGTAGGCATGGATCCGGTCCGTTTCGGAACCATCGGTAGTCACGACTGGGCGCTGGGTGTTGACCCATTCGAAAATGCCGCCATAGACATTGACTACGTTGAGATATCCATCTTGCCGTAGTCGTTCCGCAATCTGTTCGCTGCGGTACCCCACGGCACAGTAGACCGCCACTGGCGCTTGCTTGTTGATTCCAGCTAGCCGAGTTGGAGAGAACTCCTCATACCCCACCCAGACGGCACCTGGAATATGACTCACCTCGAATTCCCGGTACCCACGGGCATCCAGGAGGTGAAAGTTTTTCGAGGAAAGGGTATCGACCGACACCTCCGGCACGCTGTGTGAAAGCAACAGGGACAGGAAGAGATCGTAGGACGTATCGTTTACATGGATAGGAGCCTGGCTATGACGCCCCCACAAGAGGAGGAGAACAAGGAGTAGCGCCAAGACGATGACGATAACATATCGCATCAGAATCCGTAGGAGGACGGCCCCGATCCGGCACTCATCCTGTCGGCGCGTATCGAGATTAGGCAAAAACAGCCAGGTGCCATCGCAACGGCTTAAACACGAACGCTGATATTTCTACCACCATGCCTGTCTGATCCACAGGCCTACGTCAATCTTCTCTTTGCCTTGTTGACTAACTTCCTGCCTATACCTTGCGCTCGACCAAGCATTTTCCCGATGGCCGCTCCGGCTTTACGAGCCCTCGCGTGAGCCGCCATACTCCCGCGGCTCGCATTCTCGGTCGTCGTCTTCGCAACCTTGCGAACCTGTTTGGCCGTGGATCGAGCGGCGTTCCGACCTTTGCCGGCAAGACTCTGACCTTGCTTAACGGCTGCACGTTTCGTTCGGACCGCACGTTTGGCAACTTTCGCTGTGACTCGCTGAACTGATCGTGATGTGGCCATTGTCATCTCCTCTCTGGTGACTCGTCTGTGACGGTGCTGCGTGATGAGTAGCATAGCCCGCAAGGTGGTTCAAGCATTCACGGTCTGAGAAGACCGCGTAGGGTGACAGATCCCACTCCCATCGACACCCATAGTGCACAGCAACGAATGGATCGCGTTGTTCCCGATCTTTGTCTCAACCCTTGCATTGGCGGTGAAAAGAGAAGACTATTGCCCCACACTGAGTGTGCATCACGTGGCTCCCAGTCTGGTGCAATAGGATTTCGACATGAGCCCCAATTCGAACCGCCAGTTCCAACCGGCCAAAATCCGAGACCTCTTCAGACGATATCAGATCGGCGAGTACTTCGATGAAATGTTCGAGGCACCTGATCGACCACGGCCTCACTATCGTCAATTATACGAACAACTCCAATCGCTCTCGGTCGGCGAACTCGCCCAGTATCAAGAGCAGGCCGCCAGAGCTTTTTTAGATCAGGGAATTACGTTCACCGTGTATGGAGACGCACAGGAGACTGAACGCATCTTTCCCTTCGATCTGCTGCCGCGCATCATTCCCAACAGTGAATGGCGCCATATCGAACAGGGTGTGCGACAACGGATCCAAGCTCTCAACGCGTTCTTGCTCGATGTTTATGGTGAGCAACGCATCGTGCGGGAGGGGATTATCCCTCGTGAGCTGGTTGAAGGCGCATCAGGATTTCAACGGGACTTTGTGGGATTCAAACCTCCGCGCGATCTCTATATCCATATCGCCGGTATTGATCTTGTTCGGAATCAGGACGGCACATACCTGGTCCTGGAAGACAATCTGCGGACTCCATCGGGCATCTCATATGTATTGGAAACTCGTGAGATCATGAAGCGTGTCTTTCCTAATTTATTTAAGCAAATGCGAATCAGACCGGTGGATCATTATCCCAATCAGTTGCTGGAAAATCTTCGCTACCTCGCGCCGGACATTCGTGAAAACCCCACCGTGGTCCTGCTGACACCGGGAGTGAA
The DNA here is from genome assembly GCA_029865225.1 of Nitrospira sp. GTDB lineage: Bacteria > Nitrospirota > Nitrospiria > Nitrospirales > Nitrospiraceae > Nitrospira_D. Next base: position 40,621 of record JAOUHJ010000009.1, on the reverse strand, counting down.
TAATTCAGCCTATTTCGAGCATTCCTTCCTGGCGCTTCAAATGGGGATCGAGCTCGTGGAGGGGCGAGATTTGATCGTCGAGTCGGATCGAGTCTACATGAAGACGACGCAGGGGTTGCAGCAGGTGGATGTCATTTATCGCCGAGTGGATGATATCTTTCTGGACCCGGAAGTCTTTCATCGCGATTCATTGTTGGGAGTCCCGGGGCTGATGCGAGCCTACCAGGCGGGACACGTGGCCTTAGCCAACGCAATCGGTAACGGTGTGGCAGACGATAAAGCCGTCTATGCATACGTGCCGCAGATGATTGCCTTCTATTTGAGCGAACCTCCGGTGCTCCCCAACGTCGACACCTATCTCTGCAGTAGGGAGCAGGATCGCACGTATGTGCTCGAACACCTTCCATCCCTTGTCGTAAAAGCGGTCAATGAGTCGGGTGGGTATGGCATGTTGATGGGACCGGCCTCCACCAAGGCTGAGCAGGAAGATTTTCGAGCGCGCATTCTTAACAATCCCAGAAACTACATCGCGCAGCCGATCGTGTCGTTATCCAGGTCGCCGTGCCTTGTCGACGACCATGTCGACAGCTTCGAGTTTGGTGGACGCCATATCGACCTGCGTCCCTTCGTGCTCTCCGGTAAGGACATTACGCTCTCACTGGGCGGGCTCACACGCGTGGCATTGCAAGAGGGCTCCCTCGTCGTCAATTCTTCGCAAGGCGGTGGGAGTAAAGGAACCTGGGTGCTGTATGGAGAAGATTAACCATCGATGTTGAGCCGAACCGCCGAGTCGTGCTTTTGGATCGCCCGCTATACTGAACGAGCCGAGTATACGGCTCGCCTGATCAATGTCCATTATCAGTTGTTGCTGGAAAGCTCCAACCAACAAGATCAGAACACAATTTGGCGATGGTATCTGGAAAGCACCGGGCAACTTTCATCCTACGAGGAACGGAGACAACCACTTGAAACCATGGTGGCACTGCAGTTCCTCACCCTTGATGCCGCCAATCCCAACGCGCTCGTCAATCTGATTGGCGCCGCCAGAGAAAATGCGCGTGGCATTCAGGACCAACTATCCAGCGAAGTGTGGCACCATATCAACCGAATGCACCTCGCGTGGAGAACCTACACGCCTGGGATCATCGCCGCCACACCGCATCGACTGCTGACCGAGGTACAAGATACCTGTTACACCCTGCATGGCATTATGGCCAGCACGATGCTGCACGATGAAGGGTGGACGTTTTACCGCCTCGGCAAAGATATCGAGCGCGCGAACCATACGGCACGGTTGCTGGTCCATCCGATCCTTCTTCAAATGTCTCACGAGCCTACGGAACTGTCCGATTTGCATCAATGCGTCGCCGTCTTGAAGTCGGCGAGCGCCTACGAGGCCTACCGAAAAGTCTCACGCTCTGTGGTCCTGCCGGAGAAAATCGTCGAGTTCTTGTTGTTGAATCAATATTTCCCGCGGTCCGTTCGGTTCTGCGCCCGAGGGCTCCGTCAACACATCGAACGGCTGATGGATAAGTCATCACGAGTGGTGGATCGTGAACCAGCCCGACTGATCGGGCAGATGGCTGCTGATTTGGACTTTGCGACATTGGAAGAAATCCATGAGATCGGACTGGAATCGTTTCTAACCGAGGTATTGCGACAACTTGATCGCATCACGATGGCGGTATCGCGCACCTATTTCAGGTCCGAGGACACTGAAGATGTGAGAATTTCGAGTCCACGACGTCATCTGCGGTTAGAGCATCACGAGGCAACGGTTCACCAAGTGAAAGCCTTACTCTCGGCACGCATCCAATTCACGTACACCTATGAGGCGCCGGTGATGAATGTCAGGACCATCATGCGTGTGGCTCCTCATCAACATTATGGAAACCAGCGACGGCTCGATGTCCGATGGCATATGGATCCTCCGGCCGATTACCGGCATTACACCGACGCATTTGGAAATCTCGTGTGGCAGATGGATCATGCGCGCGTCGAAAAGGAAATTTCCTGTACCGTCGACATGCGTGTTGAAACACAAACCGGCTACCTCACAGACGGGTCGTTGGGGATGCAGGGCACTGATCCCCTCGATACCGATTGCACGGTGGCCTCTGCCGAGTTCACCAGACTCACCCATCTGGTCGACCGGTCTGAAGTCCTGGTGCGTCTCAGCGAACGTCTGCGGGGAGGAGGAGGCTCACCGGGTAAGCTCGCAGAGGCCATCCTCCATCACGTGCATGCGGCCTTGCGTTATGAGCCAGGGCGAACACATGTCGGAACAACAGCCTCCGAAGCCATGGCCTTGGGATCAGGGGTCTGCCAAGATTACACGCACGTGATGCTGGCGCTCTGCCGTTTAGCCGGCCTGCCTGCTCGGTATGTGTCCGGTCTCCTCCCAGGCGAAGGGCAAATGCATGCCTGGGTTGAAGTTCTGCTTCCGGCATCAGGGCAAAAACTTCCGATATGGGTCGGGTACGATCCAACCCATCAGCGACGTTGTGATGAACGGTACATCACCGTCGCCGTCGGGCGCGATTACCAGGACATTGCACCAACCAGCGGGTACTACGAAGGAGAAGCCAACAACCGTCTCGACATGGCGGTCTCGGTGACCTTGGAGTCTCATGGCCCGATGGAACGTTGGATCAGCAGCCAGACACAGGGCACCGCTCCAACGTCGAATGTTGACGACCATCAACAACAGCAGTAGGGGATGACATGAATCTGTGTTCGATTCCTTGCTCCTTGTCTCACTGCTTGTGATTCGTTGGCCTGCCCAGTCATGCACAGAGGGTTCGAAGATGGTCCGGTTCGTCCAACACAGTAGATCCCCCCTCCCAACACGGCCACTTGGTAAGACCGGTGTGACGCTCCCAATCCTTGGATTCGGGACCGCTGCGGCTGGTCGGCGTTTGAATACGAGAGATGCCGTTCGTCTCTATGAAACCGCCTTTCGTGCGGGGATCACCTATTTCGACACCGCTCCTGAATTCGCCGGATACGGGCAGGCGCAAGTCCAGCTCAGTCACTTGCTCAGGCAGGTGCAGTCCCAAGTGTTCTTGGTGACGAAGTGTTATGAACCGGACGGGGAACGTGCGTTGCAGCTGCTCGAACAGAATCTCAAGGAGCTCGGGACTACCTATGCCGATCTGGTCTTCGTGCATAGTGTAGGGGCTGACAAGATGGATCCGAAGATCGTCTTCGGCAAGCACGGCACCTATGCGGCACTGATGAAAGCCAAATCACTGGGGCTGACCCGATTCGTCGGCCTATCGGGGCATAGCCGCCCGTCGCGGTTTCTTCCGGCGTTGCGCCACCTTGAGATCGATGTCTTGTTGAACTCAGTCAATTTCGTCGATCGTCATACCTACAATTTTGAGGAACAGGTCTGGCCCATAGCCGCCCGCCAGAACATCGGACTCATTGCCATGAAGGTCTTCGGAGGGGCTCGGCACCCGTCACCGAACACGCTCAGCCATGCGCAGATGTCGTCCGACTATCACGATGTGGCCTTCCGCTATGCCTTGAGCCAACCCCATGTGTGCTGTGCCACGATCGGCATGGCTACCCCTCGCGAACTCGAGGAAAATCTCGACCGTGCGAGGAGATTTCAGCCTCTGTCTATGGCGGAAGGGCGGCGCCTCCACGACGCCGGCGCACGCCTTGCCCGTCAGTGGGCCGACCATCTTGGACCCGTGTCATAAGAAAAGGTCCACGTTATGGACTCGACCAGGATTGGATCGGGACAGTCGAGATGGCATTGTGCGGCGAGCCCTCGATCACACGATCGCTATAGACGAGATAGATGTAGGTCTGGCGTTTTTCGTCGAAAAAGCGGACTACTTGGAGTTTCTTGAAAATTAGGGACCGACTCTCGCTGAACACCCGTTCCCCTTCTTTCAGCTTTTCCTTGACGCGAATGGGACCGACTTGACGGCAGGCGATGGAGGCATCAGAGGTTTCCTCCGCCAATCCGACCATCCCTTTGAAGCCACCTTTCCTTGTTCGACTCAAGTGACAGGTGATGCCGTCGATCTTTGGGTCGTCAAACGCTTCAACCACGATCTTGTGATCCGGCCCAAAAAACTTGAATTCCGTATCGACACTGCCGATTTCCTCCGCGTGAGCTGTTGCAATGATCGCGGCCCAACAGAGTAGCGTGGCTATCAATATGTTTGTCTTCATCTACTGAGTCTCCCGTCATGGTTGAGCCTTATCTCCACGTAACATAGCATTCAGGACGTGCTCGAACGCAAAGGCATCTGCGTAAGGTGTTAGATGACAGTCCCTGACTCGTATTCTCATCACATCCTGGCATTGCATGTATCCCATCTCTAGTCACATTCCTGAAACTGGGATTGTTGACATCGTCGTGCCATCTCTTGCGCCTGTTCAATCTGCGCAGCCGTCATTTTTGAGATCAGAAAGTCTCGGCGTTTCAATGCCGCCTTCCCCTCATCGCCATCTAACAGGGCGCCAGCGACGTGGTACCACATGAGGGCGCGAACCAAGTCTTTCCGGACGCCTCGTCCTCTCTCGTAGATCAGGCCCAAATTGCTCTGCGAACCAGGGTACCCCTGCGCCGCCGCTTTGCGAAACCACACCACTGCTGTTTGGTAGTCTTGTCGAACGCCTCGTCCTCGATCATGCATCAAGCCCAGATAGAACTGGGCCGCTGCCACACCTTGCTCTGCCAGAGGACTGAAGAGGCGGGCCGCCTTGGTATACTCACCACGATCATAGGCAAATTCCGCCTCTTCAAGAGAACCTGCAGCCACAACGGATTGTGCACCTGCCACACAAGTCAACGCCATGAGGAGCATAGGGAAGAACCACTGCATCGATCACCAACCTTTCGCTAGAATCGCCACATCATCAAGCCTGTTAGGGTAAGTCTACTGTAAAGTTGGAGACCAATTCATCATTCCTGGGACGATAGGGGACTCCGGACCTCTCGTTCATTCCAGTTTGTTCCCTGAGAGGTCAGCGCATGAGTCCACGCGTGTGGCTTGGATGTGATGTGTTAGCTTAGTGTTGTGGTTTAGCCTGGCGAACCATTCGTGGGCGGAAGTCCTCAGTCAAATGAAACATGAGTGTAGGCACCATCTCCTTGCGTGGATTGAGGTCTCCGATGGTGGTGCGCACTCCTCGCTTTGGTGACACGCTGACACCGGTGAGGAGACGTTTCGCCCAGGCAGAGCTGCTCCACACGCTGGCTCCCACTTGTGTCTCCATCAGTTTCCCAGACACATCGCCTCGGATCTCTGTCCGCATACTCCCATTTAATGTGGTGATGTCGTTGAGAGTGACATCAGTCTTTGGATCGGAATAGACGATCTCCCCCAGAAACACGGCAGAGACTCTATATTTCTTGCCGATAAGTGTCATGGCGTCGGCGTCCAACTGTGTTGCGCCGATGGCCTTCAGCACCGCCTCTTTGGTGCCCAAGTCAAGGATCGGCGTCCCAGGGAACGCGCCTTGAATGTGTTCTTGAAACTGCTGTGTGGCAAACGCCGTAAGTGTCGCATCGGAATTGGTGGTGAAGTGAATAAGGCCAATCGTGTCATACTTCTTGAGGTCCATCCGTGGGGGAACTGGGACCAGGATGGCGTTGGAGCAGCCCCAGAAGAAAAGCAGCGTCAGCGCAGCTAGAAATCTTGTCATTCTTCGCATCGAATCCCCCTCCAGGTTAACCGGGACCCCACTCGGAAAGTATAGCTGAAGGCAAAAGGATGCCCAGAGTAGGGAACTCGGTGGGGTATCGGACGTCGAAAAGTACGGAGGCTGTGATGGCTGCAGAAAGTATTGAAAGGCTTGTGCTGCCGTAGACAAGGCAGTTAGATCAATACTTTCGACTCTTGTAAACTGCTCATTTCTATTCGCTATCAGAAGGGTTTTGGTTTGTACCCATGATCATGGCCGTTCTCGTCTTCATGTCGAGTCCGATCTCTCAATTCCCGTTCGGCTTCCACGCGACGTCGCTCTGCCATGATCGTTTGATCGAGCTCGGCCATGAGCTGCGCGGCAAAGGCTGTGACCGCTGTTCGCTCATCTGTCAACCAGCGCGCCAGTGACTCCTGCTTAACCCGCCAGGCATTCGCCAACCCAAATTCACCAGGACGTGCGCCTGGGCTATTGATGATGGTCCGGACTTCGTCCATTTTTTGAGAGTCCTGTGGGAAATGGGCCACGATCTCTTTCAGGACGTCATCAATGGAGGTCGAACCAAGATAGTTCTGAAGAAGTGCGAGAGCGAAATCTGCCTCCCGGTCGTCACCGGTCTTCACCAACTCACCAAGCGCGGCCGCGAACTCAGGCGTGCAGGTGGGGAACGCTCTACCGAGTAGGTTGCCTCCACGAAAGTGAAATTCCGCTTGGTCGTGAGCGAACCACGCCAGGCCCTTACTGATGGCAAGTTCAGGATCTTTCGCGAGCATCGCCTCCAATCCTTGGAACTCAAAGGGGATCCGCTCATCCTGTGCATCGTCGCCGGTATCAGCCTCCTTCACGAGTCGAGCCGCCACTAGCTCATCCAATCGCTGCCGTTCCGTCTCTCTGATACGAACAAACGCGAGTCCAGCGATATCCTCGTCCGCCCATTGCACATCAGCGCCTTCAATCGCCAGCGCCCACTCCAAGCCGGGTACTGCGATGCGGAGCTCTACTGAGATGCCAGGCAACATGAGGAGTGGGCTTTCCAGTCGGCATCCGCTCCGTGAGAGATCGAGAATGATACCCCTCCCTTCGAACTCCACCGAGCCAGACACCATTGCCTGAAATTGCACCGCCCCTCGGGGTTCAGTTCGTTGTTCCTCGACCTTTAGATTCATGACTTATCAATGCTCCACTTTTCCATCAATGGGATTCATTGTGTCCCCCTTGGTAAGAAGATGGGAGGAGGGGATTTGTGCGAGTGCTCTGAGTAACCCACTGTGCATGGTTCGATCCGAAGCCTATTATCCCGCGTAAGGGTATCAACCGGCAATAACCCTTCCCGTGGAATACACTGGATCATGAATCGCTGTTGCAGGCAGGAACCAGAATACGAGATGTGAGCTCTCAGACAGCCAAACGAGGACGGCGAGCGATGCCAGAACCTCAACGAAGTCGCTACATATCGGTTATGGGAAGAGACTCCAAACCATCATGATTGGTCGCGTAGATGGTTCAGGGCATACCAGTCGAGGACACTGGCAACGAGTTGGGAACGGCGTGGCACCGGAGATCTTGGGGAGGAATGGGGGAACTCACTTCGGTGCAGCAGCCAATCGGATGGTGTAGATCCCCACACCTCGCGTAATAATAATCTCCCCAATTCGGCTTAACCGAGAGACTTCGGCATTGAGCTCATTCCAGGTAAATTGCGGCAAACGGGTCACCAAGGTTTCGAATTCGCATTCGGCAGGACCTCGGAGTAATCCAAGCACCTGACTGCTAATGGGTGTCTGCTGTTCCATTGCAATGCCTCCTTATTCGAAGTGACTCCAAGCGGACATGAATCAGACTATCTCGCCGAAGATGCGTAGAACGATCCCGATGTTGGAACGGCGAAGTCCGAATGATCGCTCGACTGAGGGAGACTGAAAAGCACCAAAGATGAGCCAGAGGGCGTGGCTGATACGTCTACGATGCATGCTACGCGCTACGATGCAACAGGGTCAAGCGATCATGCTGGCAAAGATACGCATCGCCCTCTTCAAAACCAATCGACAGTCTGGGAACCAGGATCCTCTCACACGTCGTGAGTTGCGGACTGCCACGATTGTGATCCTTTCAATAGATCCCGACTCGCGTGTGCCTCCACGTGGTTCCTCGCACGGTCTTGTTGTGGGAAATGAGGACATGTTTCAGCAGGAGGGGATGGATGCCCATGGGTCATCCGCAGGTTTCAGTCGTGCCGTCGCATTCCACTGGTTAGCTAAGTGGGGGAAATCATGAAGAAGAGATGGATGTACTCGCCGTGGAAGTAGACGACATTATAACGCTCGCTAAGTCCGCTGGAAGCGCCTATGGTGAAAGTATGGCATTTAGATGAAAGGAGCCGCCATGGATATGAACCTCTTCACATTGGCAGTCGCGTTGCTCGGACTTGTGGGTGCTGGCATATGGGTCTACAAGAAAGGCACGTGATTCCACATAGTCGCCCCGCCAGAGTCCCTCGGTGATGTTTGAGGAGCGTATATCGCAACGTGTTTCAATCTCGCAGCGAGATGCGCTCCCTGAATTCCTTTCTTTGTTTTGGCTTGGCCAAGGAGCCAGGCGTTTTGCACGACGCGCGTCGCTTAGGGCGGACCACCGAGAAGTGCCTAGCCGTGCACACAACAGTTTAGGGGCAGGTCTTGTTTCGTGCATGGTCAAGAACTGAGGCGGCCACGAACAACCTGCCCCTTTATGCTTTACGGTCTATTCAGGTTTATTGAAGAAGTGAGCTCTTTTGACCAGCGTGACGCGTCTTACGTCCAGCAGAATAGGCAAGGTTAATGATCTACGTCTACATAGGAGGTCGCTTGTGAAACAGATTTCTATGGTTCTGATTGTGCTGCTGGCAGGGTTCGTTCCCATCCTTGCATCGTGCGATGGAAATAAGCCGGCCATTCCTACGGCACAGACGAAAGCAGCAGAAGCCGTGCCCGAACCAGAGACTGCGCTGATGGCGGCTGCAGATTCTCCCGGCCAAGCGGACAATAACGAGGCTGTCTCGCAGTATCAGCAAGGGAAGATAGAGGTCGCGATCGAAGGCTTCCAGAAGGCGATCAAGGCTGACCCGAAGTCAGCCGAAGCCCAGTATAACTTAGGCCTCAGTTTTGACAGGATGGGAAAGCACGACGAGGCGAAGGAAGCCTTCAAGGAGGCAACCGCACTGTCGCCGACGAATCCGGCCATTAAAGAGTCGGCGATCCTCAAGAAACACACGTCCTAACACGTCCACCATGCGCGTCGACGGGGCTCACCCTGTCGGCGCCCGTCCTAGATAGACAAAGACTTGGTGACTCGAGCACTAACGGCATGGTTAGGGCAGGGAGATGTGGCCGAACGGCGTGGCATCGGCTGAGATATTCGAAGGCAAGACCGCACGTTCATTCCTGAGTCATGCACGATACAGATTCGTGCTCTACTGTTCATCTCGATCTCGTCACTGCAAACCGCAAGCGAACGTAATCCACCTGCCAATGGCCTTGTGCATCACCTAGGATCGGTCGCAATACGGTGACGACCTCCGAAATGAATTCCTTTTGCTGGTTGGGAGGCACAGCCAACAGGTATGGCTTGGCAAACGTCTCAAGCCACCCACAGATATCGCCTGAGAGGGGCGTTGGGCGAGGAATAAGGGGCATCCTCTTTATCGCAAACCCTTTAGGCTGAAGAAGATTTCGATATTCCTCAGGCCTTGGGAAAAACCAAGGATTCGGCACCGCAACGCCGCGCGAGGAGAGTGCGGCTTCGACAGCAGTGACAATCGATGAAACATTGCCGAATCCTCCACAAACTCACCAACAAATCGTCCACTAGGCTTGAGAGCTCGCCAGACACTACTAATGACCTCCTCAGGGTGTCTCATCCAATGCAGGGCAGCGTTCGAAAATACCGCATCGAATTCACCGACGAAGGGAAGTCTATGGCCGTCGATGACGTGAGCGTTCGCTCCTAATGATCGGGCAGCCGCAACCATAGCGGGACTCGAATCGACACCGACAACCTCACAACCACGTTCGCCTAGCTTTATCGTGAGTATGCCATCACCACAACCGAGGTCGAGAATCCGTTCACCTGGTTGGGGAGACAGGAGCTCGACAACGGGCATGCCCAGTTCAGAAACAAACCGAGCGTGCTCAGCATACTGTTTGGGATCCCACTGTTGCATGTGTGGTACAGGCTCTGACTGAAATGAAATCTGGCATGAACATCCTACGTCTTTAACGTCGGACGGTCTATGGCCAAGTAGTAGATCCATCCCTCAGGAGGATTGGCCTGACAAGACTCCTTACATGCAGGACAAGCAGGACGAGGGAACTATAGCCGGAGGAGGTTGGTGTCTCTTGAGGCATCAGGGTAGAAGACCTCACCCCTCCAATGTTTACGACGAGGAAGCCAGTAAGGCCCTCGCTGATATTTCGGGCCGACGTTTAAACCTGCTGCAACGAAGTAGGGGGTGGTGGGCCCCGGCGTCGAGCCATTCGCGCAAAGTCTCATGGCCAAGAATTCGTTTCCATTCAATGGTGCTCAATGTGGTTTCGGGTTTTCCGCACATCGCGTCATCATCTTCAAACGTGGCAGCCCTTGCCGATTCCAAGCCATCATATTCTCTGAGACTCAGGAGTCGGCCACCAACGTCGGGAAATAGGCTTGCCACCCATGGAAAGAGATGGATGTCTGAACGGCGACAAACCGCGCGATTTCTGTATTCTTCCGCACGGCACTTTTCGGCGTGGGTACAAAGCTCAAGCCGTTCCTCCTGAATGGACTCTGCTATGAAATGCTGACGCTATACCTCCATACGACGCATGGCTGCACCTGTTTCGCATGGATCTGTTCGATCTTCGTGTGCTTCGATCACAATACGGTGTCCAGGAATACAGTGCGCTCTGAATAACGGTTGCTCCAGAGCAGGTCTGTCCTGGATGGTTCTGATGATTTCAGTAGAGCCTCCAACGAATTGAATGAAGTAGCTATAGACTTTCGTGACCGTCATAGTGGCAATCGATCCTGCCCACGGAAACGTTGTCTTGTAGGTAGGCCATGGGTTGAAATCGGTCAACCAGATTCAGATTCTACGGGGGCTTTCAAACGGCGATGTGGAAGGGGGGAAGGAGAACAATGCAAAGAAGGGGAGCTTCCAAGGTACTCGTGGCAAGTGGTGAGGATTGAAAGACTGAATGAATTGATTGTAAAAACTTGGGGCTCATTACTCAGCTCAGCGCAACGGAAAATCAACAGGACGAAACGGGAATCTCAGTCATGGTTCTGATGAAGGGGTATCGGAGTTGTTGTCGCACCCATCATGATATTGCCACGTAGTTTAACCCACGGGCAGATATAGTAAGATGTAGAAGCTAGAACTTAATCTGACAGTCCGGTAGAGTCCTCCCCTTCACGGAAGGAGAGGATCATGACAACGAACCAGAAGATTATCAAGACGAAGGTGGGTGTCCTAGAGTTAGCCAAGCAGCTCGATAATGTTTCCAAAGCGTGTCGGTTGATGGGCTACAGCCGCGATAGCTTCTACCGCTTTACTCAGAAGTCAGCAACTAAGACAACAGTAGTGGGAGTGGAAGCCGCATAACATAAGGGTTGTCGTGACGTTGTGTGCTGAAAATTGCTGACCTCTGAGTAAGGAACTGTATGAGACAGGCGGCGAGGCTGCTCTCCAAAAGATTTCCCGACAGAAACCGCTCCTCAAGAATCGCGTAGCTCCTGTAGTGGAACACGCCATTATCCAGATGGCGCTCGATCAACCGGCATGGGGGCAAACGCGCGTGGCGAATGAATTGTGGAAACGGGCCCTGACCATCTCCCCGGCAGGGGTGCGGTACATCTGGCTACGGCATGACCTAGAGACGATGCGAAAGCGGCTGAAGGCGTTGGAGGCGAAGGTGGCCCAAGAAAGGCTCATCCTGACGGAAGCCCAAGTCGTGGCCTTGGAGAAGGCCACGGCCGACAAAGAAGCCCACGGGGAATTCGAGAGCGAATGTCCTGGCTACTGTGGCGCCCAGGACACGTTCAATGTCGGTACCTTGAAAGGCGTGGGCCGAATCTATCAGCAGACCTTCATCGACACCTACAGCAAAGTGGGCTTCGCCAAGCTGTACGACCGCAAGACACCGGTGACCGCCGCGGAGCTTCTCAATGATCAGGTCTTGCCGTTCTTCGAGCTGCACGAGATTCCTGTGAGCCGGGTCCTCACCGATCGTGGTACTGAATACGGCGGAGCACCGGAGCGCCATGAGTAGGAGCTCTATCTCGCGGTGGAGAACATCGATCACACACGCACCAAAACGCGGCATCCGCAGACCAATGGGATTTGTGAACGGTTCCACAAGACGATGTTGAACGAGTTTTACCGCGTGGCATTTCGCAAGAAGGTCTATCGCACGTTGGAGGAACTCCAGGCAGACTTAGATGCGTGGCTGCAGGAGGATAATGCCCGGCTGCCGCATCAGGGCTGCTGGTGCTACGGCAAGACACCGATACAAACGTTTATCGATAGCGTGCCGCTCGCAAAGGAAAAAATACTCGCGGCCTAACCCGGTGAGGACCTCACTGTCTGTCAGATGAAGTCGTGAGTTCTACAAGTAAGAACCTGTTATGTCGGGTCAGAGTTTTCGCGTACAAGACTTGAGTGCGCATCATCCTCTCCAATTCAGAATGGTTTCGGCCTGTAGCCATGATCATGGCCTGACTCGTCCTCATGTCGGGTTCTCTCACGCAGCTCTCGATCAAGCTCGATACGCCGACGCTCTTCCATGATCATTTGATCGAGCTGGGCCATGTGCTGTGCGGCAAAGGCTGTGACCGCTGTTCGCTCATCTGTCAGCCAGCGCGCCAGTGACTCCTGCTTAACCCGCCAGGCATTCGCCAATCCAAATTCACCGGAACGTGCGCCTGGGCTATTGATCATGGTCCGGACTTCGTCCATTTTTCGAGAGTCCTGTGGAAAATGTGCCACGATCTCTTTCAAAACGTTATCAATCGAGATCGAACCAAGATAGTTCTCCAGAACTGCGAGGGTGAAATCTGCCTCCTGGTCGCCACCAGTCTTCACCAACTCGCCAAGCGCAGCCACGAACTCAGGCGTGCAGGTGGGGAACACTCTGCCGAGTAGGCTGCCTCCACGAAAGCGGAATTCCGCCTGGTCTTGAGCGAACCACGCCAGGCCCTTCTTGATGGCAAGTTCAGGGTCTTTCGCCAGCACTGCTTCCAATCCTTGGAACTCAAACGGGATCAGCTCCCCCTGTGCATCATCGCCGATATCAGCCGCCGTCACGAGTCGAGCCGCCACTAGCTCATTCAATCGCTGCCGTTCCGTCTCTCTGATGCGAACAAATGCTAGTCCGGCGGTGTTCTCGTCGACCCACAGCACATCAGCCCCATTAATCATCAGCGCCCACTCCCAGCCGGGTACCGCAATACGAAGTTCCAACGAGAGACCGGGCAACATGAGGAGCGGGCTTTCCAGCCGGCACCCGTTCTGTGAGAGATCGAGAATGGTGCCCATTCCTTCGGACTCCACGGAGCCGGTCATCATCGCGGGAAAGCGCACTCCAACTCTGGGTTCAGTTCGTTGATCCTGGACCTTCAAATTCATGACTTATTGAATCTCCACTTTTCGATCAATGTGACTCATTACGTCTCCCCTTGCGAAGAAGCAGTGAGGAGAAGACTTGTGCGAATGCTCTGATTGCCTCACTGTGCATTGTTCATCCCGGAACCCATTATCCCGCGTACCGGTGTCAACCGGCAACAGCCGTTCGAGATGCTGCTGATCCAATGTGCTTGGAGAACTTGAGGGAATGAGATATGACATCGAGCGGGTGTGTTGGCTGCGCGGATGGCTGAAGTACATTCTCTTGTAAAATTCTAACCCCCTTGCCGCGCCCTACACACTGAATATTGTTTTCACTGTCAAGACTGCGCATGCGCGCATATTAAGGGACCGCTGTTTCTCCATGGAGCTTCAGCGAGCATGAGGATTACCTGGGCGCTCCACTCCCGCCCTTGCATCTCAATCTTTGGCCCTCGTACAATAACCCACCGTTGTAACTCCTTGTCATTCTGGCTGTTTCAGGTCGCTTCGCGGTCGGGCGAAGAAAGGACCAGTTCTTCATGAAAGTGGAATATTCCAAGGGTAACCGCGCCTCCAAGGAGCTGATTCTCCTCAATCGCCAGCAGTTCGAAGCTTCTAGCAGACGGAAAATGAAGATCATGTTGATCTTCCCGCCTGATTGGTTTCCCTCGGAACCCTATCTGTCGCTGCCCTCTCTCACAGCTGTTCTCCGCCAGGCAGGCCATACAGTCATTCAAAAGGACATTAATTGTGAGATGTGGGACTGGTATTTCAGCGAGGACTTTTTTAAGAAGGTTCTGCGTCGAGTACCGCAGCAACTCGACCGCCTACGGAAACTTTCAAAAAAGCGAGAATTGAGTGAAGCCGAGATGGACGTGCAGCTCGCACTCTGCGATGTCACCCATCAACGGATGGCAAAGCTGATCCAGAATAGCGAGGAAGCAAAGCGCATCATCAGAAGCGAACAGTTCTATGATGTCAATATGTTAGAATGGTCTCTTCAAGTCTTTCGAGAGGTCATGTCGATCATCTCGCTCGTCTATTTTCCAGCAAGAATCTGCATGCCGCCGATGGAGACCAATCTCTCGTACAAGGTCTATGTCTCGTCCGAGGTCATCGATGCGGTGAACGATCCCCAAGTCAACATCTACCGCGATGTGTTCGACTCTCTCGTGAAACCAGTGATCGAAGTGGAACAGCCGGACGTGATTGGCATCTCGATCGTTCTCCAGCAGCAGATGTTCTCGACGATGACGTTCTGTGCCCTCATCAAGGAGCACTTCCCTCACATCCACCTCACGATCGGCGGCAATACGGTGACACGGCTGCGAGACGTGCTGCCTCAGTCGCCACTGTTCCAGTACTTCGACAGTGCCGTCATGTATGAAGGGGAGACGGCCTTCGTACAGTTGGTCTCGGCAGTGGGGGCAAAGAAGAGCCTGGCTGAGGTGCCCAATACAATTTATAAGGACGAGAGTGGGGTTCATACATCACCGACCAGTTATGCGGAGGATCTCGCGACACTCCCGCCGCCGGATTTTGACGGGCTACCCCTGGAGAAGTATTTCGTGCCAACGCGAATCCTTCCCTATCTTGCGACGCGTGGCTGCTACTGGGGCCGTTGCGAATTTTGTGACCATGGCGAGGGCTACACGGCAGGCTATCGATCAAAGAAGATTCAGGATGCGCTCGCCGATATTCGGTTTCTGCGGGAC
Organism: Nitrospira sp.; assembly: GCA_029865225.1. GTDB lineage: Bacteria > Nitrospirota > Nitrospiria > Nitrospirales > Nitrospiraceae > Nitrospira_D. Next base: position 25,618 of record JAOUHJ010000009.1, on the reverse strand, counting down.
AAGTATGGCGCGCAGCACTTTCACTTCACCGACGAGTCCTATCCACCCGCGCTCTTTCGCAAGCTCACTCGTGGGCTGATAGACAACCAAATGGGCATCACCTGGACAACACATATGCGGTTTGAGAAGAGCTTGCTCGACGAACAGGTTTGGCAGGATGCAAAGGAGTCAGGTTGCCGCTACCTCCACTTCGGCTATGAGTCGGGCGTCGAGCGGGTACTACAACTCATGGACAAGGCGACCACGGCCGAAGTGATGACGACGCATCTCAAGCTGACGGCAGAGGCTGGAATCTGGAACCACTGCATGGGCTTCTTCGGCTTTCCGGGCGAGACGAAGGAAGAGGCGTGGCAGTCGGTGCAGTTCTTAGAACAGAACAAGGACCATGTCCATTCGCTCGGGTTCGGCACGTTCGACCTTGGGCGGCACAACCCGGTGGCGAAGCATCCGGAGAAGTGGGGTGTGACGGCGTACAAGAATCCGGAGTGGGATTTGGCGCTCGATTATTACTACACGGTCAAGAACGGCATGAGTATCGAAGAGGCGGAACGAGTCTTCGAGCAATTCGAACAGCACCACAATCCCGGATGGGATCTGCGTCTCTATATTCGTGAATATATCTTCCTCTATATTTCAAGGTTTGGATTAGGAAAGTTGTCAGAGCTGCAGTACCAGACTGTAGGAACGAAAGGGGTTACCCCAACGTTAGCTGGAAAGATGTAGCGCGCAGTAAAAAGTGAAAGGTGAAATGTAATCGGTAGGGCTCCAAAGACAGGTATTCACCTTCTTACGTTTCACCTTTTACGTTTCGGGAAGAAAGACCATGAGCAGTAACGGACTCGTCCAAATCGACGGCTTGGCCCCGATCAACAAGGAAGATCGGAAGAAGTCCAACGTCATGCTCCTGTTCCCGCCGGAGTGGGTACCGACGGCGCCTTACCTTGCATTGCCTTCGCTCACCGCAGTGCTCCGCGAGGCAGGTCATACGGTCATTCAACGCGACATCAACATCGGCATGTGGGACCACTTCTTCAGTATGGAGTTCCTGATCTGGGTGAAGGGCCGGTTGGGCATGCAGTTGAAGTCTCTGCAGGAGAAAGAGAAGACGGACCCTCTCACGGAACGGGAACTGAGTCACAAGGCCGTCGTTGAACAGGCCTATGATCTTGATGTCTTCGATCTTGCAGAGCGAGCTGAGGATGCCAAGCGAATCGTGCGCGGAGAGCGGTTCTATGATGCCGAACTCCTAGAGGGCGCGCTCAACACATTCCGTGAGACCATGACCTATATCTCTGCCGCCTACTTTCCTGCCTCGCTCGTGTTCTATCCGATGGAAAGCAATCTTGGTTATCGCCCCGGAGTCTCACAAGAAGTCTTTGCCTGCATAGAGGATGAACAGGTGAACGTCTATCGAGATCTCTGCAATCAGCTGGTCATGCCGGAGATCGCCAAAGAGAAACCGGATGTGGTCGGCATTTCCATCGGAACGCAAATGCAGCTACTGGCTGGTCTCACCTTCGCCAAGATGATCAAGGAAACATTTTCAAATATTCATCTTGTCGTGGGCGGCAACGTCATTACGCGGCTGCAGGAAGACCTCGTCAATCATGAGATGTTTTTCACGGAAGTATTTGATTCAGCAATTCTTTATGAAGGCGAGCACGCACTGCTGTGGCTCATTGAAGCCCTGAATGGACAGCGTCCGATCTCCTCTGTCCCGAACTTGATTTATCGAGATGATGCCGGTCTCCATCGGAATCCGGAAGTCTACACCGAGAAGACCACCGCGTTGCCGTTGCCGGATTTTGAGGGGCTGCCGCTCGATCGCTACTTCGTTCCCGATCTCATCATTCCCTACCTCGCGACGCGTGGCTGTTACTGGGGACGCTGTACGTTTTGTGACCATGGACAAGGTTACTTCGATCAATACCGTGGGATGCCGGCTCAACTGGTGGTGGACCAAATCAAGACACTACGGGATAAGTACCAATGCCGACACTTCCTGTTTAGTGACGAATCCTATCCGCCTGCCCTATTCAAAAAAGTTTCGCAGCTGCTGGTCGACCAGAATGTCGGGATCAAGTGGACGACGCTGATTCGATTTGAAGAGACGCTCCAGGACCAAGCGACCTGGGATCTTGCCGCCCGGGCCGGCTGCTGCACGCTCTATTATGGAATGGAATCCGCCAATGAACGCGTGTTGAATCTGATGGACAAACACGCTCGGAAAAGTGTCATCGAACGGAACCTTCAGATGGCATCCAAGTCTGGGATCTGGAACCATGTCATGGCGTTTTACGGGTTTCCTGGAGAAACGTTCGAGGAAGCGATGGAAACCCGGCAATTCGTCCTTGACCATCAGCCGGTGATTCATTCGCTGGAACTCTTCTATTTCGTGGCGTACCGGCACACGCCGATGGTACGCCATCCGGAGAAATTCGGAATTACGATTCATAAGCAGGAGGAATACGATCTCCCACTCGACTACTACTATACCCTCAACGATCCCAGCACACTCTCGTGCCTCGATGCCATGCAGCTGTGCGAAGAATTCTACCAACGCGATTTTCATCCATGGGCCGTGCGAGTGAACTCGCGAGAGCACGTGTTTCTCTACATTTCCAAGTTTGGGACAAACCATTTGCCACAAATTTATGCTCGACAGACACAGCCGGTTGGATCTCGGGAAGGGGTCTCAGGCCTGGTGACATGGCCGGTGGCGCAGTCTCAAGGAGACGAGGGGATGTCGCGCGTCACGAGCCACGATGTTGAGTGAAGGTGGAGGTTTAAAGAAAGATTGACGGTCAGTGTGCCGCGTCATCGGGAACGAACACCGCGGATACTAGAGCGAAAGCGGCTTCGACGGTCCGCGTCATCTCTTCGGCCTTCCGGTACTGTTCCATGTATTGCTTGGGATTGTTCGTGAGGCCGGCATAACGCGAGGGATTCCAATTATAGAGCTGGACACGCCTGGCCCGTTCCAGGTCTTCTGAGGTGATCGGGAGCGTGAGGCTCAACACTTCCAATGCATGCGCGATGTCTTGCTCGGTAATGGGATTCATGAAGCGAGTTTGACAAAGTTGAGGCGACCTGTCAAAGGATGTTGGAGATCTTCTTGCTCTGCCGACTTGATCACAGAGTAACTGAGTGGACCGACGAGGAGTGGCATGACCGAGCAACGCTCACTGAAGTTCTACCAAGCTGACGTCTTTACGGGCCAACCGTTTGGCGGCAATCCCGTCGCTGTCTTTCCTGACACAGAGGGCTTGACTGACGACCAATTGCAACGGATCGCGCGGGAGATGAATCTCTCGGAGACCGTGTTTGTCTTTCCACCGACTGACCCTGCCGCGGTTGCGCGGTTGCGCATTTTCACACCGACCCAGGAAATTCCCTTTGCCGGTCATCCGGTACTCGGGACGTTTTACGTCCTGGCCCATCTCAAACGGATCTCCGTCACGGACGGCATTACTCGTGTGACGCAGGAGTGTAATATCGGCCTATTTCCCATCGAGGTTCATAGCGAGCAGGGGGCTGTGGTGCGAGTCGTCATGGCTCAGCCCAAACCGGAATTCCTTGAGCCGATCACGGCCGTCGACGAGCTCTATCTGATCGCTGCGGCGCTGGGCATACCAAAACACGTCATTGCTGACGCAAAATGGCCGCTCCGAGTCGTCTCAACCGGCTTGCCGGTCTTGATCGTGCCGGTTCGGACATTGACGGCCGCACGGTCCATCAATCCGGATGCCTCAGCTATTATCAAGGTCTGTGAGCGCTTTGGCGCCAATGGCATCATGGTCTTCACGACGGTGACGGTTGAGTCGTTTGCCTCTGTGCATGCACGGATGTTTGCACCAAAGATCGGCATCTTGGAGGATCCTGCGACGGGGAGCGCCGGTGGAGCGCTGGGGGCTTATCTGGTCCAAAACGGCGTGGTGGAAGTGGGGCCTACAACGGAGATCCTCATTGAGCAGGGGTATGAGATCGATCGCCCGTCTCGAATTCTCGTGCAGGTCAAGTCGGAAGACGATGTCATTCAAGGCGTCACGGTCGGCGGGCAGTGCGTATTGGTTGTAGAGGGAATGTTGCGGTTTTGAACCTGAGTGTAAGGAGAGAGGGAACAGATGAAGGTGGTGTTGTTTCGTGAGCATGGTGGGCCCGACAAGCTGTCATATGAAGACTTGCCCATGCCTCAGATCGGCCCACAGGAAGTGTTGATTCGGGTCAACGCCTGCGCGCTCAACCACCTTGACATCTGGATCAGACAGGGAAGTCCCGCCTATTCCATCCCCTTACCCCACGTCGGAGGCTCGGATGTATCGGGCATTGTTGAGCAAGTCGGCACCCAGGTTGAAGGGGTTTCCATCGGTGCCCAGGTCTTTGTCTCACCGGGAATCAGTTGTTGGCGGTGCGAATACTGCCTCGCTGGCCGAGACAACATGTGCCGGAGTTATCATCTGCTCGGCACCAAGACGCATGGTGGCTATGCCGAATACGTGAAGGTGCCATTTCGAAATGTCCTTCCGATGCCGGAGAATCTGACATTTGAACAGGCCGCAGCTTTTCCGCTCGTGTCCGTTACCGCGTCCCATATGTTGTTTCCACTCGCCGGTCTTCAGCATGGCGAAACTGTACTCGTCATGGGAGCCGGGAGCGGTGTCGGAATGATGGCGGTGCAACTGGCCAAGTTAGCTGGGGCTCGCGTGCTGGCCACAGTCGGCAGCGACGACAAGGTGCCCAAGGGCGTGGTCTTGGGAGCTGATGCGGTGATCAATCACACCCGAGAGAAGGTGTCAGACCGTGTTCGGATGCTGACAGAAGGACGAGGCGTCGATGTGGTCATTGAACACATTGGTCCGGAGGTATGGACCAGTTGTCTAGACTCACTCGCGAGAGGAGGACGGCTGATCACCTGTGGGGCGACGACCGGCGCTGACGTGACATTGAACCTACGCGATCTCTACTCTCGTCAACTGACGGTCAAGGGATCCTACATGGGTACGCGCGCAGAACTTGTGAAGGCCACCGAACTCATGGGGCAGGGGCGATTAATGGTTGTTGTCGATCGTATCTTCCCACTTCAAGAGGCCCGTGCAGCCCAGGAACTGATGGTCAGCCGGAAATTTTTCGGTAAGATCGTGCTGACCTGCTGAGCTTGAGAGTGCTGCGCGCTAAGTACTGCGTATTGGTCTCACTGAATCGAAGCGGGGTGAGCTTTGCGTCTCTGACGTGTTACATCGTCTCGCTTCGTCAATCTGCAATGTTGTGACGAACCACCATGAGTAACGTGCATAACGGCCTCGCACGTTTCACTTATTCATGATAATCTAGGCCCGACCGAACAAGATCGGTGTTCGAACGTCGGCAGTCAACCGTGTGTGGAGATGGAAAGATGAAAGGGGGAGGGGATGGCCACCATTAGTCAGCTTGCGAACAAACGACTGAAGTTCATCGGGCCGAAGGCATCGATCACGAGTGCTGCCAAGACGATGCGCACGGCACGTATTGGGTCTTTGTTTGTAAAAAAGGGAAAGCAACTGGTTGGGATCGTGACTGATACCGATATCGTGCGACGGGCTGTCGCAAGCGGCAAACCATTGGGCAAGCTGACGGTCGAGAAAATCATGACGACTCCGATTTGTACGATCGAGGGGAGTCAGTCGGTCGATGACGCACAGGACATGATGGCTGACCTAGGTGTGCGCCATCTCGGAGTCACCAAGAATGGCGAGATCATGGGTGTCGTCTCTGTACGCAACCTCCTACTGCACTACAAGCGCTACGCACAGTCGAAGATTTCACAGGACATGGGGTATTCGGAGCCCAAGATCTCACAAGATTAGGCACGTCCGTAGTGGTGAGTGCTGACGTTGAGAAACTCAGCACTCACCGCAGAGGACATCGCGGTTTACTTGCTGAGTTCTCCAACCAGATGCCCAAGCTCAGGAAGAATGAGCTTTTCCATTGCGAGGCGGACGGCATTTTCGGAACCTGGAATAGAGAATACGACACGGTCCTTCACAATGCCCGCTGTCGCTCGACTCATAATGGCCGACGACCCAATCTCCTGATAGGTCAAGAGGCGAAAGATTTCTCCAAATCCGCTGAGCTGCTTGTCCAACAGTCCGTCGATCGCCTCAAACGTGGAATCCCGCCTGGAAATACCGGTTCCACCATTGACAATGACCGCGCGGATTGCGTCGTTGGCGGTGCCGAGAGTAATTTGAAATAGAATCTGTCCAGGTTCGTCCTTGACGACGTGATAGCTGACGACGCTGTGGCCTTGCTCTCGGAGGAGCTTCTGAATCAGCTGACCACTGGTATCAGTGTCGGGCGTGCGGGTATCGCTACAGGTGATGACCATGCATCCGATTGATGCTGGTGCATGGGTTTTGTGTTCTTGATGAGTTGAAGTTGTCATGTTGGGATCGAAATATAGGTTAGTGATTGACCGTCATGCCTCGCCATCGATCAACCGACCAGTATCGGCTGCTATTTCCATACGGCATCAGGATTTAACTGTGCAGCCGGTGCTCCTTTCGCCACATGTTCATCGAGAATCGTGGCGACGTCGGCTTCAGTCACTTTAGAGTACCATGTGTTGTCAGGATACACCACGACCGTGGGGCCTTGCTCGCATGGCCCAAGACATCCTGTGGCACTGACCAATACTTCTCCGGGCGGAACAGCACGTTGCATCAATCCCATGTTAAAGGCCATGAGCAACTGGGCGGCGCCAGCCGAACCGCATGACGGTTTGGGATGTCCAGGGGGGCGGGAATTTGTGCACACGAGTATATGATACTTAGGTTTTGGCATAGTCTCCTCAATAAAATCGGTACATCACCGTTTCCACGATATGTCTATCGTGGTCTATACGACTCCCATTGTTGAATGACTTCCTCTGGAAACTTCCACTGTTTAAGGCCCTTTAATACCCAATCCAAATAGTGGTCTTTGGGTTTAAACTTGCCGATTGGCTTGGCAGCATAGGTGGTCACCAGTTCCTTTTCTCCACCCTCGGTCGAGACGGTTACTTGCAGATGGCGATAGGCTCCCTGAGGCACATCCTGTTCGAACTGATCCATGATCGCGACATCTTCATCCGTCAGTTCAAACACGCCACCCCAGGTCTTTTCACCCACCGAGTGGACGACACTGGCAAGCCCACACCGCCACTGTGACGACCATCGGCAAAACTTCACCGTGTGGTCGGCCAAGGTCGCCAGGTGCAGGAACTGATGTTCCGGGGCTCGTCGTGTGAGTTGCGAGGGATTGAGAAGATCGCCGTACAAAAAGAACTTCATGCATCTGACTCAGCTGTAACCGACCACGACATTCACGTGTGGCTACTTGTAACACACCGGCTTTTCACCAGACAAGCGCCATACCTCTCGATGATCGGTGATGCCTACCCACGACATTGACATGGCGTCCGAGCCTTCCTAAGATGCGGGACGTCCACACGGAGATCGGGCCTAACGTACAACCACATCCTGCATGGCGAGCACGAGACACTCCCAAGACCATTCATGAATCGCATCATCCACTACACGGTTGTGTGTGTTGTTGTCTTGGGTGCGCTCTACTATGCGTGGACGACGTTACCATCTGGAGCCCCATCAAGAGAGCCGCAGGAAGCCGAAGCCTTAGCCTTGGTGAAAAATCACCCTGCGATCGGATATCCGACGATCGCGCAGGCCATGGAGGAGCATGTCCGTGCGATGAAAGCACGCGGGCAGGGGGTCCGTCTGGGCGAATGGCGAGTGAAACACGTCGAAGGAGATATTTTTGAAATTCGTGTCCAGCTTCGTGACCAAGGGGTTCGGGGGCAGTGGTTCGAGCGGGAATTCATTTGGCATGCCCACCTCGAACTCAAGAAGGTTAACGCCGCCTCGTTGCCGGCAGATGGAGTCACTCCGAAAGCGCCAGATCCCGAATCTCCCGTTTCGCCCATATCACCCGGTCTCTCGACGAGCTAAGCCGGCTCTCGAAGAGATGGTGGAATGGCGATTTGAATTTCGTCCCCTTGAACACGCACCTCGCAACGCGTCACCTGGAAATTGGGGTTTCCGACTCGTTCTCCAGAGGCCACGTCGAATTTCCATCCGTGCCAGGGACATTCGACCACCCGTTCGCATAATGTGCCTTCTCCGAGCGGACCACCCGCATGAGGGCAACTGTTATCGATCGCATAAAACATTCCGTCCACGTTGAAGAGGGCGATCCAAATTCCGTCGACTGCGACGGTTCGTCCGGTGCCGGACGGAATTTCGTGCGCGCGGGCGACTACAACGAAATCGTTCATGGTCCGTATATCTCCATTGGATTGCTAGAAGCCGTGCCGGAAGGCGCAGTTGCTTGATTTCAACACTACCTTATGGCATAGAATTATGAGCTCATAGTCCTACCCTGCGGAAACACTCCGTGATTACTATGGAGGCCCCTTTAGGGGATGAGGTTCCTGCATGGAAATGACCCTCCTACTTAACGCGACCTACGAACCTCTGCGGGTCGTGCATTGGCAAAAAGCGATCGCGCTGCTCTGGCAGGGAAAAGTTGAAGTTCTGGAAGTGTACGACCGGGAAATCCATGGGATTTCGCTGTCGATCAAGCTGCCGGCGGTGATGCGGTTGCTGAAACTGGTCAAGTTGAAGGATAGCCATCGCGCCGTCAAGTTTTCCCGTATCAATATTTTTACCCGAGACGGATACTGTTGCCAATACTGCAACCGCAAGTTTCGAACCGAAGAACTCACCTTCGATCACGTCGTGCCGATCGCAAAGGGAGGGAAGAAGACGTGGGAGAACATTGTGACCGCCTGTTGGCGCTGCAACAACCGTAAAAGTGGGCGGACTCCTGAAGAAGCCAACATGAGGCTGAAGAAACGCCCGATGAAACCTCGTTGGAGCCCCGTCATTACCATCACCATTGGCATTCGCAATACACCGGAGAGCTGGCGCGATTATCTCTATTGGAACATGGAGTTGGACGCGGATCCAGCCGAGACGTAATTTCCTTCCTTTCGCGTATCACTCAACAATCACGTTCGTTCGAAACGATGCTACTTGTACATCTGAATTCCCTCTTGCATGATGGCGCTCATTCTCAGATACTGAGCCTGTGAGTTGAGAATGAGAAAGGGGAGTCCCGTTCATGGCTGCCAATCCTGGGTTTCCGCTCGTCTTAGATGTCAAGGGCTGGCCTGTTGCGGTCATTGGTGGCGATGAGGAGGCAGCAGAGAAATCCCAACGTCTGCTTGATTCTGGAGCGCGAGTCACCGTCATCAGCCCAACGCTGAAAGAACCACTGCGCCGCCTCGCAGCCTCAGGCAAGATCATCCATCGAGGTCGTTTTTTCCGCGATGCAGACCTGGAACACACGATTCTTATCCTCAACACGATTCGAGGCGATCGCGATTTTGCTCAAATGCTTCTGGCTCAAGCTCGAGAGAAAGGAGTCCTGCTCTGGTCTGTGGACTACCCAGAGGCAAGCAGTGTCACGATGCCGGCGGTGGTAGCCGCAGGTCATGTCCGCATCGCCATCAGTACAAGCGGGATGGCTCCGGCTCTTTCAGGGTTCATGAAGGAGGATCTTGAACATGTCCTGGATAAGGAATTCATTGAGTTCGTGGAATGGCTCGGACAACTGCGTGAACAAGCCAAAGCCGATGAACCAGATGCCGAGAAACGCCGCGCACTCCTCCATGAGGCTCTAGACGGATTTCGATTCCTCGGTCGTGTACACTATCCCAAAGTCTGGCAGGACAAACGATCCCAGCCTGCAACAGATCTACAATCTCATACTGACACACAATAGGAGCGCCGATGGTTCTACTGGAATTCAGCATGTCGCCATTAGGAAAGAGTGAGAGCGTCGGGAAGTATGTTGCCCGCTCGCTCGACATTATCGATAAGAGTGGAGTTTCCTATCGACTGAATCCTATGGGAACCGTCTTGGAAGGGGACTGGGAACAGGTATTTTCGGTGGTCCAAAAATGCTACGAGCGGATGAGAAAAGACTGTAACCGTATCTCATGCACGATCAAAGTCGACTACCGCAAAGGCCATTCCGGCCGTCTTCAGAGTAAGGTTGCCAGTATTGAGAAGACGCTGAAACGAAGAGTGAAACAATAGCGGCTGCCACTTTCGACAGACCTCAGACCTGAATCGCACGCGACCAGCACGTGTTGCTTCAGAGTGACAGAAACCGATCATCGTTCAAATCTCACCCGGCTTCTCCGTACGATTTCACCGAGCCCATCCCATCTTTAGAACAATACTCCCCCTCTGAGGCAAGGGGAGAATGCTTCGTATTGAAAAGCATAGGTATCGTCTATATACTCGCGGAGCATACGTGGTATTCCTGTACGTGAACTGCGCATGGACCCTTCTGTGACCCGTGCAGTTTCTGAGCCGTCGGCATAACCGACCACGTTCCGTACCACGCCCAACTCCGTCCACTGAATAGATTGACTCAGGGGATGATGTCGTGACCAGCAGCACGCTCGACGCCCTCGAAGCGAAATCCCTGCCGAACGTCGAATTGTTACCAAAGCATCGTACCATTCTTGAGCAAGGTGCGATGGTCTTTCGTCCGTTCGGTTTGGATGAACATGGACAAACGATCAGAGACCTGAGTGGTGTCAGCATCAGAGCCGTGACGGTCTTTCTGGAAAAACTGGTGGCTTCCGAACGCGGAGCACCAGCCGGCAAAGAGGCGGTGGACAACTTATGCCGTCTCCTGAACGATCAAATCAAGGATCCGGTCTACCATGTCACTCCTGATTTTCTGAGAAATCCATGGAATAGCTATTCTTACGAATTCACCTGCTACCTATACGAGTTTTGCGAACAGATCTCCGGTGACCCCCGCTTTACCTTCAAGGCTGGAGCGGAAAAGGTGTCTCCGATCATGCTGGCGCTGACGCGACCGTTTTCGCTCTCTCAGATTTACACGATGTTTCCGTACTTCGGGAACAAATTCACCTCGGGTTCAGTCGAGTTTCGCGCCTTGCAAGTGACCAATGAAACCGCGACGGTGGCCATGCGGTTCACTGACCGGACCCTTCGTCAATTTGGGCCCTACCGGAGGCGGTGTGCTTGTCTGGTTTGCCAATCCGCACAGGGAATCATGGTCGCGATGGCCAATCGAATTCATGGCCTTTCTCAACCCGAAACAATAGAGACATCATGTATCGGCAATGATGATGAATGGTGCCAATGGACGATTCGCTGGCATGAGGAGGGAAGGTATCCAAGTCGATTCTGGCGAGCGACATCCTCGATCGAACAGGTACGACCCACTCTCCCAAGCAGCGACGTGGCCACTAGCGCCGACAGTGAACACACCGTCCCCAAAGCGACGACCAAGCGAGTCGGTTCTCCAGCTCATACTCAGCAGCATTTCACCTGGTTCTTGTGGGGAGGCCTGCTGGGGCTTGCCCTCATGGCAGGAGTCGGCATACTCAATCCAACGGTCACTTTCGGCGAGGTCGTGTTGGTTGGGCTGTGCCCGATCCTCGCTGTCGGCATCATGGTCAACCGAAGACTGCTTCGAGAAAGTGAACGACGCGAGGCCTTGATTCAAGAGCAAATCACTTTCGTCGAATCACGCCATGAGGAATTACGCGAAGCGTACCTCGAACAAGAACAGATGCGTGTCGAGCTCCGTCGCAAAGTCGCGCAACTGACGGCATTGCATCGGGCAGGCCTCTCGTTCAGCTCGACCTTTGAGCAAGATGCCCTCCTCCATCAAGTATTGGAAGCGCTCACGCATGAACTCAACTACAACAGTGCCATGGTGTCGATGTTCGATCCCTTCGAGCATGTCATCCAGCACATTCGTCTGATCGGTGCGCCTCCGGAAGTTGAAACATTCGCCCAATCTTGTCGAATTCCAATCACCGATCGTGAAAGTCCTGAAGGGGTGGTGGTGTTGCAGGGCAAGCCTCTCTTGGTAAAGGACATTGAAACGATTCGGCAGCGACTTCATCCGCTCAATCAACGTTTGGCGGAGTTGAGTCGCACCAAGGGCTTGGTCGTGGTCCCCATCAAGACCAAGGGTCGTGTGTGGGGGATGCTGACCGTCGATCGGTCGCACAACCAAAGCGTGACGGAAGACGACTTGGATCTGATGAAGACGGTCGCGAGTCAAGTTTCGATCGCGTTAGATAATGCATCCGCCTACCGACAGATCGAGGAGTGGAATGAAGGCCTTGAGTTGAAAGTCAAAGAACGGACCGAAGCGCTGGAACGAGCCGATCGACTTCGTGGACAATTTCTTTCCCATGTCTCTCATGAACTACGAACACCGCTGACATCGATCAAGGGGTTTATCCAAAATCTGCTGGACGGCCTGACCGGTCCGTTGAACGACAAACAACAGCGCTACCTGGTGCGCATGTCGGACAACTCGGACCGACTGGTACGGATGATTGAAGAGCTCCTCGATCAGACCCGTATCGAGAACGGACGATTGGAAGTCCGACAGACCGATGTGCAGCTTGAACCCTGCCTGACCGACGTGATCGAACAACTGAAGCCGCTGGCTCAGGCGAAACAGCAAACACTTGAGTTCTGTCCTCCCGGATCCAGCGTCGTCGTGTGGGCGGATCGGGATCGCTTGATCCAAACCGTCGTCAACCTTGTCCAAAATGCCATTAAATTCACACCTCCTGGTGGGCACGTAACCCTCGCTTGTGAGCTGGGGAACGACCGAACGGCCACCGTCTTTGTGCGAGACACCGGCCCCGGCATTCCTCCCGAGCACCTCGACAAGATTTTCGATCCATTCTTCCGCATTCAGCAAGGCCAACGTACCGCCCCCAAAGGCTTGGGTCTTGGCCTTTCGATCGTGAAGACATTGGTTGAATTGCAAGGGGGACAGGTCGCGGCACGCAATCATGAAACAGGAGGTGCTGAGGTATCGTTCACGATTCCCATTCATTCCATCGAGATCACGCCGGTTTCTGGTTCCTCTCTCATTGATCGACGGATCTTGGTCGTGGATGACGACACCGACATTCAACAACTGCTCCTCGATCGCCTCCGCGCCAACGGGTACCAGACCTTTTCCGCCGCCGACGGTCAACAGGCTTTAGAAGCTCTTCGGTCACATGAGTTTCATGGATTGATTCTGGACATCGGAATCGGCCAGATCGATGGGTTGGAAGTGCTTCGGCGAATCCGCCAGACCAATCAGCAGCTCCCCATCATCATGATTACCGCGTCGGGATCCCAGGAGCTGGCCGTTAAAGCCATCGAGATGGGAGCTCAAGCCTACTTACTCAAACCGTTTGACGCAGTGGCACTTCAGCAGTCCATGGATCGATGGTTTCACGGTGCGTGATGTCAGGCCAATTATGATACATCGAATTATCTCTGAGTTTCTTCCACACACACGATGCGGGGTTACCCAGGATACTGCGGTGGCCTATCGCACGATCGCGCTGGCTTTCCTGCTTGTTCTGGTCGGAATCGGTGCCGCCTATCCGGCATTGGCTCAAGTTCCTCGGGTCTATGGACAAGGGGCAGCAGCCTCCGGAATGGGAAACGCTTTTGCCGCACAGGCAGACAATCCTTCCGCTCTTCATTACAACCCGGCTGGGATGACTCAACTGCGAGGTGTGCAGACGATGGCTGGCGGAACCTTCGTCGGTGGAACTTCCGACTTTAGAAGTCCGACTGGGATTTCAGTCACCGGTGACCACGATGGCGCTTTCGCCTGGCCTGGTCCAGGCCACGGCTATATCACAGCTAACTTGAGCGATATCGGTATCTCCTCACTTGAGAAACTGACTATCGGCGTGGGAATTACCACTCCCTTTGGGTCGGTCATGAGGTGGCCTGAAACTAGTCCATTCAGCAGAATCACCACGTATACAGCATTCCCCCTCTTTGACATCAAACCGACATTCGCCTACCAGCTGTTCCCCAATCTTTCGATTGGTGCCGGCGCTGACATCTACACATTTGCCGGTTTTTTCGGTGAAGGACATGCCGAGCTGCAATCCGTTTCACCTGGCGGTCTGGCACCCGCAGGAAGCAAGCTTGAATTTAATGGCAGGGGCACCGCCCCCGGATTCAATATCAGCGCCCTGTATACTGCGCTTCAAAATACGGATGGGTTACCCATCGCAAACGTTGCCGTCGTGTATAGAAGCCAGGCGACCCTTCATCTAGACGGAGCCTTACTAGCCAACGGCGTGAAGGTCCAAGATGCGACGACAACCTTCGTCTTGCCGCAAGTGATCACCGGTGGCGTGGCGCTGTGGCCCATTCGAGACGCAGCGCGCGAATGGAAACTTGAACTCAACGTCGATTACGTCGGTTGGAAATCAGTCAGGAATTTAGATATCCGTCTAGCCAACGGCATAGTCATCCCCCAACCACAAGACTGGAGAGGCACGTACGCTATTTTGGCTGGAACTGAGTACCGATGGTTGAAAATCGATCACCTACCAGGCTGGGAGATCGCGATACGAGGTGGCTATACAAACCAGCAGGCACAAGTGCCGGACCTCAATTTCAATCCCGGGGTTCCATCGGCCGACTTGCATGTGATTTCGACCGGCATCGGCCTGATCTGCCAAGGAAATGGGTCGTTCCTGGGACTCATACCGTGCGGAAGCTTGGGAATGGGGTCGGTTAGGACCAAGCTCGTTGGTCTGGATATTTTTTACCAAGCGTTTCTCTATGAACCTCGAAGCATTTCAGGAAATACCGGTCTTCGCGCAACGGTAAACGGGCTCTATAGTTCCACATTGCACGCCGGTGGGTTTTCCATCCGTGCTAGCTTCTAGCTATACTACTCCACCAGATGTCTCAGGCATTGAGAGTGTGGGCATAGCAGGACCGAGAGGCATTATGAAGAACGATAGAACCGTGGAATTTTTTGACTGATCGCGCAGAGCACTTCATAGGAAATTGTGCCGGTCCATTCTGCAATGTCCTGGGCCGTGATTCGTTCAGTTCCCTGTTGTCCGATCAGAACCACTTCGTCCCCAACAGCGACGTCTTGGACTTCCGTCACATCCACCATCACCATGTCCATGCAGACAATACCCGCGATCGTAGCCCGTTGTCCTCGAATCAGCACCTGGCCTCGATTTGACAGGCGCCGGCTTACCCCACTGGAGTAGCCGATCGGAAGAACGGCTATTCTAGTCGGCCGTCTCGCTATGAATGTACGACTGTAACTAACAGTTTCCCCCGGCTGAATCAACCTGAGCTGCACAATCCTGGTCGTGAGTGAGAGAACTGGTCTGAGGTCAGGAGGCTGAACGGAAGGAGGCAGCGTGTGATAGCCATAGAGCATGATGCCTGGCCGAACCAGGGAGTAGTGAGCTGATGGGAACCGAGCAATACCGGCGCTGTTCGCGAGATGCATCAGAGGCGCGTTAAATCCTGCTTCGCGCACGACCTTGAGCGCCTGATCGAACAGATTGATCTGCTGCTCGGTCGCACCAGGCTCCAACCCATCCGAATCAGCCAAGTGAGACATCAAGCCTTCCAGATACAACGACGAAGGTAGCGCGTGTTTCCTCAAGATCGTTTCAAGCTCACTTTGTGTGACGCCCAACCGTCCCATGCCGGTGTCAATCTTCAGGTGAATCGGGTAGGGGGAGGAGTATCGAGCGGCGCACTGTCCCAGCCGTGTGAGGATAGCCGGATCACTTACCACTGGAGTGAGCCGATAGGCAAAGAGGTCCTCAACTTGCCGTGAAAAAACCGGCCCGAGAATCACGATCGATGCTGTGATACCGGCTTGACGGAGGACGATTCCTTCTTCGATCGAGAACACGGCAAAACGAACGATGCCTTGATGGCTCAAGGCCTGTGCTGTTTCAACGGCCCCATGACCATACGCATTGGCCTTGACTACCGCCATGACGTCACAGCCGGGCGAGAGAAAACGGCGGAGTTGGAGAAGATTGTGGGCCAGAGCCGTCAAATCAACGGTGGCTACGGTGGGGAAAACGTCGGACGGAATTGGCACGTGCTGAAAAGAGAATCAGGAAGTCAGATTCAAACCTCCATGATTTCTTGTTCCTTTTTCTTGATGATCTCGTCGATCTTCTGCCCATATTGCTCAATGAGCTTTTGAGTCTCTTGTTCCGCTTTGCGCAGCTCGTCCTCGGTCAGCTTCGCATCTTTTTGGAGCTTCTTTAACTCCTCATTTGCGTCACGGCGAAAGCCGCGTATTTTCACCTTGGTCTCCTCACCGTGCTTCTTACAGATCTTGGTCAACTCCTTGCGCCGCTCCTCCGTCAACGGCGGAAGCGGAACGCGAATCAGTTTGCCGTCGTTCGACGGTGTCACACCCAAACCCGAGTTGGAAATCGCCTTCTCAATCTCCTTGATGAGGTTCGGCTCCCACGGTTGAATGGTGATCAATCGTGCTTCAGGAGTCGCCACATTCGCCACCTGTTTGAGCGGTGTCATCGTGCCATAGTAGTCGACACGAATACCATCGAGGAGGGCAACCGACGCTCGTCCGGTTCGAAGACCGGACAAGTCTTTCCGAAGATGCTCGAGAGCCTGATCCATGTGAGTGATAAACGACTGCCGAATCGGCGCTACATTGGACATGAACCACCTCGTGAGAGAGTCAGCGGTCGCCAGCCGTCACTAACGTTCCAAGCGACTCACCTAAAGCCACACGTTTGAAATTTCCACTAATTTTTAAGTTGAATACCACGAGCGGTAGCTTATTATCCATACACAAGCTAATCGCAGTGGAATCCATGACTTTCAGGTTCTGATTGAGAATGGAGAGGAAGGAGATGGTATCGTATTTTTTTGCCGATGGATTCGTCACAGGATCGGCCTCATAGATCCCATCGACTTTGGTCCCCTTCATGATCACCTGAGCGCTGATCTCCATAGCTCGAAGGACAGCAGCCGTATCCGTTGAAAAATACGGATTTCCCGTCCCACCGGCAAAAATCACCACCCGATTCTTTTCAAGATGACGAATCGCCCTTCGGCGGATATATCCCTCCGCAAGTTGGCGCATCTCGATTGCAGACTGCACGCGTGTCATCACACCGACGCGTTCCAGCGCATTCTGGAGGGCCAGCGCATTGAGTACCGTCGCCAACATCCCCATATAGTCGGCCGAAGCACGCTCCATCCCAGCCGCACTCGCTGCGATCCCTCGAAAGATGTTCCCGCCTCCTATGACAATCGCAACCTGTACATCGAGCGCGACCACTGAGGTGATTTCCTTGGCAAGATTTTCAAGAATAGACGGCTGAATACCGTAGCCCTGCTCTCCGGCCAACATCTCCCCACTGACTTTCAAAAGGAGACGTCGGTATTTAGCAGTGCTCATGCTTCGCCTAACTGATAGCGGGTAAAACGACGGATGTTCATATTCTCACCGATCTTGGCGACCTTTTGGGCGAGGAGGTCCTTGATGGTGACGGCCGGATCCTTGATAAATGACTGTTCAAGCAGACAATTTTCCTGATAGTACTTCTCAAGCTTGCCTTCGACAATTTTTGGCCATGCGGCAGGAGGTTTCCCCATTTCTTTGGCCTGGCCCTCGTAAATCGTTTTTTCCTTCTCGGCCACATCAGAGGGCACATCTTCGCGTTTCACAAACGATGGCTTCGCGGCGGCGACTTGAAGCGCAAGGTCGTTAACGAAGGACTTGAATTCTTCGTTACGCGCCACAAAATCGGTTTCGCAATTGACCTCAATCAGAACTCCGATCTTTCCGCCCATGTGGATGTACGAATGGATCAACCCTTGGTTGGTCTCCCGCCCGGCCTTCTTGGCCGCGGCGGCCAGCCCTTTCTGACGCAAGTAATCGACGGCTTTCTCAACATCATTCCCGTTTTCGGTAAGAGCCTTTTGACAATCGAGAATTCCGGCTCCTGTTTTTTCACGAAGTTCCTTCACTAACTGACTGGATCCTGCCATGGTTCATTATTCCTTCACGTTTACATTGATGATGAGCATTTACCGGGTCGATCCTCGAGAGAATTAGGAAACCGGAACGGTCTCAGCCCGCATGGCAGGTTTCTTTTCTCCGCCAGAAGGAGCTGACTGGAACTCTGCTTCCTCTCGCTGGGTTTTAAGATGCGCGCCCTCGATGCAAGCATCAGCAATCTTAGACGTGATCAACTTGATCGAGCGAATGGCGTCATCATTCCCAGGAATCGGGTAGGTAATACTATCAGGGTCACAGTTACTATCCAAGATGGCAATGACCGGGATATCGAGTCGCTTGGCCTCCTGTACGGCGATTTTTTCGACTCGCGTATCGAGCACAAAGACAGCGCCTGGGAGGCTGCGCATGTTCTTGATGCCTGAGAGATATTTTTGGAGCTTAGCAATGTCCTTCTGCATCAGAAGGATTTCTTTCTTTTTGAGGCCATGTTCGCTGGGATTGAGGAGTGTGGCCTCCATTTTCTTCATTTTATCGATACTACGTCGAATGGTCTGGAAATTGGTCAACATGCCACCCAGCCATCGCTGATTGACGAAGTACATATTGGCCCGTTTGGCTTCTTCTTCGAGGATTTCCGCCGCCTGCCGTTTGGTGCCGACGAACAACACCGAATCTCCCGCCGCGACTAGGTCCCGGACAAAGGCATAGGTATGTTCCATCCGCGCGACGGTTTGTTGCAAATCGATGATATAAATACCGTTTCGTTCACCGAATAAAAACTTTTTCATCTTTGGGTTCCAGCGATTTGTCTGATGCCCAAAGTGAACTCCAGCTTCTAACAAGTCCTTGATTGCTACCACTCCCATGCCTTCACCTCCCTTCGAGCTTGCAGAGCACCCATCAACTGGGTGAGGGAACCGCTTCCCTTATTCTCAAGCCACGCAGCGTATCGTACGCTGAACGTTATTTTATTGGTTCGTGCCGAGTCTCACGCAGACGAGTCGGCCCCTCTCAAATACAGACCGGCGACGCTATCATAGTCCTAGCAAGGTTTCAAGCTGCATACCCTCTTTAAGCTAGGACCGATAGCTGGCATTAATACGGACATAGTCATAGGAAAGGTCCGTGGTCCACATGTGTGCGCGAGCTGAGCCTTGTGCGAGATGGATCACAACAGTAAACTCTTTCTGCTTGAAGATTTTGGCGATCTTCTTTTCCGTATCAAGTCCAGTGCCCACACCGTGTTTCACCATCATAATGTCATCGAATCGCACCACGATCTTATCGGGATTGATCGCAACACCGGATCGCCCGATCGCCGCCATGACTCTGCCCCAATTGGCATCCTCCCCGAATAATGCGGTCTTGAATAGGTTCGAGGTTGCTACAGTCGCAGCGATTTTTTTCGCCGCTGCCGGCGTTACGGCCCCTTCGACTACGACTTTCACGACCTTGGTCACTCCCTCACCATCGCGACAGATCATGAGGGCTAACGCTTGCGCGGCCTCGGTTAAAAGACGTTCGAAAACGCCGTAGCAATGCGTACCCTGTTGAATCGTTCGATTCTTCGCGAGCCCATTGGCGAGACAGAGTACGGTATCGTTCGTGCTGGTATCACCGTCGACCGTAATGCAGTTGAATGACCGATCGGCCGCTGATTTCAGGGCACGTTGAAGGGCCGATGGAGCGATCGCCGCATCGGTCGTCAAATACGCAAGCATGGTTGCCATGTTCGGATGAATCATTCCTGATCCTTTTGCCATCCCCCCGATGGTGACGAGGCGACCACCAATTTTGGCCTGCACTGCAACAGTTTTTGGCCGCAGGTCGGTGGTCAAAATCGCCTGGGCGGCTTGATCGCCCCCCTGAACACTGAGATCTGAAATCATCGTCGGAACGGCTCTGATAATGCGCTCAACCGGCAGCGATCGACCTATGACGCCGGTTGATCCCACGAAGACTTGTTCCACAGGAACAACCAACTGCCGTGCAACAGCAGTTGCCATAGCTTTGGCATCTATTAATCCTTGTTTCCCCGTGCAGGCGTTGGCATTCCCGCTATTCACGATGATTGCTCGTCCACGATGAGATCGAAGATGACGTCGATCGAGGAGTACCGGTGCGGCCGCGACACAATTTTTGGTAAATACCCCGGCAACCGGTCCGCTGACTTCGGATACACAAAGGGCCAAATCAAGCAACTTGGATTTCTTGATTCCGCAATGAACACCGGCGGCTTGAAACCCTAGTGGTGCAGTGATCCCGATACGTTTGCGTCCCGCCATGATGTCTCAGTTTGGGTTGTGGTTGCGTGAGGTGATCCCTGAGGTCGTATGGTTACGGATAACTGGCTGGTGCTGTCAGGCCCGTCTCCTCGGCAATCCCAAGCATAAGGTTCATCGCCTGAATGGCTTGCCCAGCAGCCCCTTTGACAAGATTATCGACAGCCGCCACCGTCACAACCCACCCAGCTCGCGAATCAGCGTACACGCCGACATCACAGTAATTCGTCCCTTTGATGTAGCGTGGATTGGGGACCACATCCTCATGCAGCCGGACAAACCGCTCGCCTTTATAAAACTCTCGGTACAGATCTCGAAGATCGGGCAACGGCATCGTTCGGACAAGCTTGCAGTACGCTGTGCTCAAGATCCCCCGATTCATTGGGACCAGATGAGGGGTGAACGTCACAGTCACTGCATCAAGTTTCCCTATGAGCCCTGACAATTCCTGTTCGATTTCCGGCGTGTGACGATGTTGACCGATCTTATAGGGCTCCAACGACTCATGCGCCTCAGGGAAATGATAGGCAAGCGCCGGACTTCGTCCAGCACCGGACACACCGGATTTTGCGTCGATGACGATAGTCTCAGGTTGCACAAGCCCCCTGGAAAACAGTGGCGCCAATTGCAGGATGGCGGCCGTTGGATAACAGCCCGGTGAGGCGACTAATCGTGACTTCGCAATCGCGTTTCTGTGCAGTTCCGGTAGGCCATAGACGGCCTCCTGCAGGAGATGTGGGTGGGCGTGCGAAGTTTGATACCACTTTTCATACGCAGCGACCTGCTTCAATCGATAGTCCGCACTCAGATCAACGACCGGTTTATTTGCCTTCACACAGACCGCGACAGGATCCTGAGATTTCGTATGGGGAAGCGCCAGAAAAACGGCGTCGGCCCGCTCGGCCAACGCATCCGGTGCCAAGGCCTCGAACCGATGTTCGATCATTCCCTTGAGGCTTGGAAAGACGGATGCGATCGGCTGCCCGGCGGACTTTTCCGAGGTTACCGCCGCGATTGTGAAATAGGGGTGGGCAGCAGCAAGCCGAACAAGCTCTGCTCCGGCATATCCACTGGCCCCTGCTATCGCAACACGAAACTTCTTGTTCATCCTAAAAATCCTTTCAAAGCGATCCGGCACCACCCGTTGCGGACACAAAAAAGGGAAGGCCTGGAGCCTTCCCTTTCAAGTTCGTCGACTCCTTGACCTATCGCTTGGAGTATTGGAACCGTTTACGAGCTCCCTTCTGTCCGTATTTCTTGCGCTCTTTAACCCGTGAATCACGAGTCAATAACCCTTCCTTTTTCAGGGGGCCTCGTGTGGAGGGCGTCATCGTCACGAGCGCTCGAGCGATCGCATGGCGAAGCGCTCCAGCTTGTCCAGTCGGCCCGCCGCCATACACCGTGGCGCTGATCGAATACTTACCCATGACGCCAGCCATTTCGAGCGGGAGTTGAATGATTTGCCGGAGCGTCAATCGGGGGAAAGCCTGCTCCAAAGGCTTCTCATTCACTGTAATCTCACCAGCCGCTCCCGTTACCCAGGCTCTGGCGATTGCGCACTTTCTCCGACCTGTTGCGTACTGTGTCACCACTGCCATGCGATATGTCTCCTTCTGTTGGAAGCTGGTGTGCTCTTATAAAGAAATTGTTTCCGGACGTTGGGCCTGATGGGGATGGTTCGGGCCCACATAGACACGAAGCTTTCGCGCCATACCATTCCCAAGCGGCGTCTTAGGAAGCATCCCCTCAATCGCCTTGGTGAGGAGTTGAGTAGGGTCTTTTCGAAACAAATGTGCAGCGGTCGCGGTCTTCAGGCCTCCGGGGTAACCGGTGTGCCGCCGATAGAGTTTGGTCTCCATCTTCGTACCGGTCAGCCGAATCTTTTCCGCATTCACAATCACGACATGATCGCCCATATCAACGTTTGGGGTGAACGTGGGCCGATGCTTTCCCCTGAGTACACTCGCTACTCGTGCAGCCAAACGGCCTAAGGTTTTCCCGTCGGCATCCACCAGATGCCAGGATTCTTGTACCTGAGTCGGTTTTTCAACGTACGTCATCATCATCGTCATTTTCTCCACATCATCGATCACGCGCTCCCGCGTGTATTGAGGTTAGACTTCTTTAGTTTCCAACTTGGACAACCACGCATTCAGGTTTTGACCGCTCCGCCGTTTCCACACATCCTGCGTCACATAAATGGGCGCGTGACATCGGAGAGCCAATGCAATCGCGTCGCTCGGTCTGGCATCGATGGTTCGTCCAACTCCCTTATTTTCCAGGAATACCGTGGCATAGTACGTACTACCCTTGACATCCGTCAAGACTACACGCTCCGTTTTGATTCCGAAGTGCTCACCGAAACTCTTCACCAGATCATGACTCATCGGCCGTGGTGTGATGGCGGCATCCACCGCCCGTTTGATGGCTTCTCCTTCTGAGGCTCCGACCCATACCATGAAATGCTCTGCTCCACCATCCGAACGGGCGAGCACGATAATCCGTGTATCGGTATTCGAATCTTCGACGACTCGATCAACCGTGAGCTGGATCAAAGACTCCTTTTCTTGTGACGCAGGCATCTCTATCTAAGAATCCAATTTCCCAAAATCTTCAGGCTTCAGATTTTCCAGCCACTGATCGAGTTCCTCCGAGGTTTGCTTGCGAATCACAGATTCACTCGCAAAAATCGGAGCATGAGACCGGAGCGCAAGGGCAATGGCATCACTGGGGCGGGAGTCAACGGTGTATTCGGAATCCGCGTAGGTCAGATGTATTTTAGAGAAGTATGTGTTCTCGTTCAGATCGGTGATGACGACGCTGATGACCTTAGCATCAAACGCGTCCAGATACGATTTCATGAAATCATGTGTCATGGGGCGAGGAGGAGCCACATTCTCCAGAGCCAAACTGATCGAGCTCGCCTCAGATTTTCCAACCCAGATCGGCAACATCTCCGACTGCTCGTCGTCGCGCAGGATGACAATATACGCATTATTGTAGGGGTCAAACATAAGCCCCTTCACCTGCATCTGAGTGATCATCAATCCTCTCGGGCTCTCATGCGGAACACATAAGACAATGAATCAAAGTAGCACTTTTGAACACTTGAAGTCAACGAACCCCGCGACAAGAAAGGGGAAACCCGGGCATCACTTCCCGGCTCGATCTAGGAAGAAAATCGCCGGTCAGCTGTTAGGTGGACGGTAGTTCTCCGTGACCTTCGAGGAATCGACCTGTTCGCCCAACTTCAGAAAGGCTTTCATTTGCTTGCGAACCAGCTCTCGCCCACTCTCATCACCGAGATTCACTTGGTATTCATTGATGACCATCACCCGCATGCCTTCCCACTTCTTCCAGCAACCTGCGCAGACCTTACTTTTCACCTCGGCCTCAAGCTTGCCGAGAAAGAGGGGAGTTGTGATCGCTTCACCAGTTTGCCCGCATGTGACACAAGAAACTTCGGCCATATCTTATGAGACTCCTTTTTGCAATCTGATACCAAGTTAGAAAATCAGGCTCTCACGCGTTGGCCGGCATTTTAGCAGAGATCTTCCCATGAAGAAAAGGTCAGGATCTGACGCACATGATTCTACCACCCAGAGCCCGTGAGAGAGTCTGACATCGCGTGGTTACGATTCTGTCTCCCACCTAACGGACAATACATCGTTGACCTTGCCTCGACCATGGGACCCGGCTGACGAAGCAAGGCTCCTCGTGGCTCCGGTGGATTCTGGTGAAACTGTCGGTCCACGCGATCAATAGCGCCTCGCAATTTCGGTCGCTCTATTATCGGGTGGCGAAGAAACATGGGCGGAACACGGGGCGGGTCGCCGTGGCGCGGGCTATGTTGAAGATGATCTATGCGATGCTGACGAAGCAGGAAGCGTTTCGCCCGATGGCGACGGGAACCACCGGTTAGCGCCCTGAGATGATGGACGGCTAGCCTATGTGCTCAGCTAGGCCCGAGTGGCTGATGCGCGACCGATGTCCCATTATACATCCTGTGCCGTGAGCCCGCATAGGTGACTGACTCGTCGTCCATTGAAACGCAACGACCCGGAGCGCAGATGGTCGGGCTCGCCCCTTGACAGTTGTTTTCATAGGTGACTCTGTTTTTTCGACAACGAGGTCAGTATGGTTGACTGTCCAAAGGCTCCCAAGACCGATCTTTCCTTTGCAGGTTTCGAGCAAGTAAAGAACCCCGCCCTTCCGGGCGGGGCTTTTCGTGCGCCGGGCATGATGAGGAGCTCAGAGGTGGAAGTCCTCTGCGGGCCGTGGAGATCGGAACCGCGAGTCTAGGCCAGGGCGTCGAGAGCGATCTCGAGTCTGAAGGGAGCCGAGGGCAAAGTGAGGCGATGACGAACAGAAACCGGATAGGAGGCCGCCGTGTGCCGGGGAACCCGACGATGACCGGATACCCGATAATCGACCAGGGCAGCACGGTGGTAGATCCGGCGTGGCCTCAGGAAATCCACTCATCTTACCCCGGGAGATCTCTTGGAGTGTCAGGGGCCTCTCCCTGACCATCACGCTGGCAACAGCGTGGAAGGCTCCAGGAGAAGTCAGCCGCGGGCATAGTACTCTGCTCATGGGAAGAAGGCCCAAATCGTGAGGAGCAAGGAGGAGTGAAGACCGACTCGATGGTATGGAGTGGCAGCAACAGGGGGCGAGGCACCCCCACCACGGTCCCCATGGCGAGGGCAGCACCCAACCTGGGGGATGCGAGGTGCAACAAGTACCTGCGGCGAAGGTCCCTTCACCAGCCTTGGCGACCCAGTACCTGATGAACCAGGTGTGGAGTCAGACCAACCTGGCGCGCGCGTGTCAGCGCGTGCGAGCCAATGGCGGCGCGCCGGGCATCGATGGGATGTCCGTGGACGCATTGCCGGCTTGGTTAGCGGCCAATCAAGGGCTGCTGATCGAGCGGTTGCAACAGGGCACGCCCTATTCTCCGGCTAAGCGGGGCTGAGCGCTACGATTTTGCTTCGCGCCAAGCCCAACAGGCTCTGTTGGACTACTGATGTGAGCCGGACCAGCGTGCGTCGAGCATGCTGCACGACCTTCCCGACTATGTTGAATACCAAAAAGCGCAACCGCTTGGGCCGTGCATCGAACAAATCTCCGGGTAAGGCCAGCCGCTTCAACGCGCTGAGGAGATTGTCGGTCAGGATGTTGAGCCGGAACCAGGCGGCGTTCGCCCCAAACTTCCCGCTTGGCAAGGCAGTGGCTGCCAACTCATTCTTGAGCACGTGATGCGTGTGCTCCACCGTTCCCGCCTTCTGTCGATGCCAGCGGATCAGCCGGAGGGAGGGTGTAAGAATAACTGTGTAACTGGTTATCATGCCTCTTCAGTATAGGAGGGAGAGTTTGATGACCAAGTCAGACACAAAAACGGATGCGTTGCTCGATGACTTATTGCAGGGCTGTGAATC
>JAOUHJ010000148.1 GCA_029865225.1 Nitrospira sp. | reverse complement strand
CTGCGCCGCCGCATCTTTCATGTCGGCATGCTCGACCAAACGCGACACCACTTCCGCCTTGGTCGCGCCCTTCTTCTGTCCCATGAAGGGTTTGAGCAAGAGATAGAGCACATCTCGGACCGGCATATAGCGAAAGAAGCGGCGGAGGAGTTGGAAGGTCTGGAGGGGATAATGGATGAGCTTGTAGCGAAAGAGCTGTTTAATCCCGGCCTGTCGGACGCGGTTGATCGTTTCGCCTGACAGGCAGGTCGGATCGATTTCCGAACATTTAAAATACTTGTACCAATCCGTGGTTTCGTTTACCAACCCGCGTTTCACATATTCCTGCCATAATGGGGTACCTCGGTAGACACAGAGCCGGTTGAATCCGAACGTGTCGAGTGGAAGCCTCGACGCGAAGTCGAAGGTGGCGTTCATATCCTCAATCGTCTCGTCCGGATTGCCCACCGTGAAGAAGCCGTGCACAATCTCGACGCCGGCCTTTTTTGCGTTCTTGACGGCGGTCGTGACCTGATCCAGGGTCTGTTCTTTCTTCAACCGATCGAGAATCTTTTGGCTGCCGCTCTCGATCCCAAACATCATGGCACCACAATTGGCCTTCGCCATGGCCGGAAAGAGATGTTGGGCCACCGAATCCACGCGCCCCTCGATACCCCAGCGGATCGATAACTTAGCCTCCATGATTCCGTTGCAAATCGCTTCGATTCGTTTAGGCTGGAGCAAAAAGTGATCATCAACGAACCCGACTGACTCATAGCCGAGCGCTTCGAGATACTTGAGCTCCGCAACGACATGCTGTGGACTGCGGGCACGCCACTTCCCTTCGTTGAAGATCGGAATGTCGCAGAAAATACAGGGCCAGGGGCATCCCCGAGACGTTTGCATCGTCGTAAACCGTCGCATCGAGAGCACGACGGGGACGTCCAACGGCATGGACTCAACATAGTCGAGTTTGAGACTCTCGCGATCCGGAAAGGGCCACTGGTCCAGTTGCCGCTCCATAGCGCGGTTGGGATTTTGGATAACCTTCCCGTTCTGCATCCACGTCAGACTGGCAACATCTCGTGGGGTCTCAAGATTGGCCAGCAGATCGAGGAGCAACTGTTCCCCGTCGCCACGGCAGACGAAATCGACTTCGGGACATTGCAATTTGACTAATGAGGCATTCAGGCTGGCGAAGACGCCGCCGAACGCAAGCTTCACATCCTTATTCGTCGCGCGAATCTCCCGGGCCAACATCTTGGCATAGGGGTAGCTGGTGGTGCTCAGAAAACTGAGGCCGACGAGCGCAGGCTGTTCTCGATTGATCCTATCAATGATGACCTGGTTTGGAGTGTCGGGGTTGGCCTGATCGAACAGCACACAGTCGTGTCCTGCCTGCTTGATGACGGAGGACAGCGACATGATGCCGATAGGAGGAAATCCCATCACGCGAATATTGCCGTTTGCGGCACGAGTTTTCGCGGGAAGTGCGTAGAACTGCGGGTCGCGAACGTGGATAAGATAGACGAGCATACCTGCCTCCCAACTCGGAATGGTTTATACGCCGTACAGTACGACCCGTGTCCCAAATAGCCGGAATAGACACGGATTCTGCCACGTGCATCCTGGTTTCAGGCTTCATCAAAGAACAAAAGGCAATTTGAGCGAAATCATGCCTGGTCAACTCTTGGCCGTCTGTTCAATAGAGCTCACTTTTTGGAAAAGGATGAGACATACATGCGGCATTGCCCACGAGCAAAACATCGCGCCTCGAGTGCTTGATGACGATGTCGCGCAAGTTGAAGCCATCATCACCTTGCTGACAGCGATTCACCTTGGCTGCCGCAAACGAGGCATCGATGAAGCGCTCCCGTTCATCGATCCCCCCTTTCCTCGAGCAGCGTATTGGCCAACTGAGTGAGGACATCACGTGGACACCACTGCGGAAACCGGCGACTAATGGTTTTTCCATTCGCATAGCATTCCGGCATCAGGTGCCACTGCGCCCCTGAGGTGCGAATCCGCAACATCGCCTGTCTCTGAGCTGTCAACAGTACGCTTCATAGCCCCATCGGCAAGAAAGAAGTAGCCGTAGTTACAAAGTCCGTGAAGTGTAAAGGAGCAGACATCAGATCAAACTGATGTATGGACGGGCAACTCCTATACCCTCCGCTTCAGGCCTAATTGGGTGCGTGCCATGAGGAGCCAACCGCGAAAGCTGAAGCGGATCTACGCTTGGCTGAATAGAACTTAGGCCGGGGGGGCTGTGAGGAAAACTCGCAGACGATTGTCTTCAAACATGGCACCGTCCAAAGCGGAGATTGCTCTCAGGGCATCTTCACGCGAGCCCATTTCCACGAATCCATATCCAGCAGATTTCACACTTCGTTTGTATCGAACGACATAGGCGTGCTCTACGGTGCCATAGGTTCTCAATAGGTCACGGAGTTCAGAATCGGAGGCCGCTTCTGAGAGGCCACCTACATACAACTTACCTTTGCTCACGATTCTCCTCGTATCCTATTCCCCGAGATGACGACATACCCAGGCTACGCAAACAGGTACCCTCTAGCCACCGAAGCGACTCCCGCCGAATGACGTACATTAAGGATGTGCTATCGCGCCGGATTGGATCAGGCAGCCCTAGTCGTTGCCACAGGGTTTTGCGATTTTATGGCCAGACCTCTTCGTGCTTTTTCCTGAGCCCTCTGAATTGAAAAGAAACTCATAGAAACTCCTGCGTTCCGGACACAGGCGTCGTCAGAGGCTACCCCCAGCAGAGGAGATATTGGCCCTGTCATACTGTCGACACTGGGTCGACTCACCGGCGGACATCAATGCGTGCAAATCAATTAGGTACGCATTGGAGCGTTATACTATCGCGCAGAGGCTGAGAGTGAACGGAGGTACGCGGGAAGGTAAGGACCTAACATGTGCTTTATGAAAGAGTCAAACATCGTGATTGCCTGACCTTAGAACCACTTCTGTTCTACCACTGCCACAGCTTAGACTTTTCGAAGGGGGTAGCCAAGAGGGCAGGCTTGGTTTCTTCATCAGCGTTGTGTTCCTGCTCTGGCTGCGTCGAGGGTCAACCAGAGCACCAGATATCCGGCCATCGCTGAGAGGAGGGACCCGACAAGAATACCAATGCGCTCATCAAACAGTGCAGGTTGCTGCAGATCCTCAAAGGCGAGGGACCCGATGAACAGACTCATGGTGAAGCCGACACCGCACAGGACGGCGACCCCATAAAGCTGGATCACGGTGACCCCCTTCGGTAGACGGGCGATCCCCAATGACACCCCAGCCATGCAGAACAGAAAGATCCCGGTCTGCTTGCCAAGGAATAGGCCAAGTGTAATGCCAAGGGATACCGGGTGGGTCAGACTGTGTAGGGTGACCTCGCCCAGGGCGACCCCGGCATTGAAGAAGGCAAAGAGCGGTAAGGTAACAAAGGCTACCGCCGTGTGAAGTTCATTCTCTAGGAAGCGGAGCGGAGAATGAGTCCGGTTCTTAGCATCTGTGAGGGGTATAAACAGAGCCAGCAGGACCCCCGCAAGCGTCGCGTGCACGCCAGACTCTAGCACTGCGACCCACATTACGAGGCCCACCAAGGCATACAAGGGAATGGCCGTGACGCCACTCCGGTTGATGAGCAGAAGAACCGCCAGGCAGCCTCCGGCAGTCCACACCATCACAGGGGAGAGATTGGAGCTATAAAAGAGCGCAATCACTACAATGGCGCCGATATCATCAAAGATGGCAAGCGATACTAAAAACACTTTGAGAGAAAGTGGGACCCGTTGACCCAGCAGAGAGAGAATGCCGAGGGAAAAGGCTGTATCGGTCGCCATGGGAATCCCCCAGCCATGTATGCCTCCTGGCTGGTCATAGTTGACCCACCAATAGATCCCAGCCGGAATCACCATTCCGCCCAGTGCGCCAAGAACCGGAAGCCCCATATTGACAGTATCGGACAATTCGCCTTCCATAATCTCCCGTTTCAGCTCCATCCCGACCAGAAAGAAAAATAGCGCCATGAGACCATCGTTGATCCAGAGTAGGAGAGGTTTATGAATCTGGAGGCTCCCAAACTGCACCCCGACTGGAATTTGGAGCAGACTCTCATACAGATGCTTCATGCCGGTATTGGCGCACACCATGGCAAGTCCTGCCGCCACAATCAGCAGAATGCCGCTGGCGGATTCCAGTTTGAGAAATGTCCGAATAGTGCTAATCATTTAGTTGTTCCCCAACAGTCGTCTACCGTTGTCCTAAGTTTTGGAGAATGGCGGAGGCTTCCAATGGACGGAAGATGAGGATCCGCTCGTGAGAGGCGCCGGTAGCGTGTACGCTGTTTGCTTCCTTCCGCTCTAAAGGCGCTGTTATTTGGTTTTCGTGAGGAGTTCCTTCAGTTTGTTGTACACCGGCGCCTCGGGATGGCAATAACACTCGGTGAGCGTCCCTGTGCTGTTGCAGATGGGGATGCAGTAGCTCTTCCCGTGCGCCTCGCTTTTCACCGCCTCTGCGAGATTGAGGTAGAGATTTTTGTTCACCTGAAGGACGATGTCCATCACCCCTTCTCTCTATTCAATCCCACTCTTGTCCAAAACAGCTTAGACGTTGGGTCATCCAACGGTGTAGGGTGCCAGTGAATCGCCAAACCCACCTGCACCCAACCGAAGGAGACCCAACGTGAACGCATCATGCAGCATGTTCAGT
>JAOUHJ010000008.1 GCA_029865225.1 Nitrospira sp. | reverse complement strand
GCTCGAGAAACGTTCGGCGATCGGCATCGCTCAAGAAAATCGCTTCTTGCCGATCGCCCCGGGCCGTTAGATGATAGACCGCGCCAGCAAACTCCAGTCGAAGCGGTCGTGCCATGATGAATGCTTACCAGGAATAAAGTATAAAGTAAAGGCCTGACCCTAAAATATAAAATACTTCCTCGCAGGAGTCCCATCCGAAGCTTGCTGATTTGACTTCTCGTAGAATTAGGATCGCAAATGTCATACCCGATCCCGTGAGGGAGCACGACCCATCTCGTGTTATTCGGACGCTCACCTCGGCTCAGCGGTTGATAGCCATGTCTGTGGAATCAGACACGTTCCCATTCACCTCACTTTCGACAAGCCACTGAGAGAAAGCCGCTTGAAGCGATAGGCGGCGAGACGTGTTGACCTAGTGCAGAACCTTCCAGTTTGAGATGGCAAAAGGTGTTTCACATTGAGACAGCGCGGAGACGTCGCGCATTCTGAATGCGCCGGATTGAGTGCGGCGAGAGCGGACAGCTGGATGGACAGACCTGAGGCAAAAAGGGACAAGACAGGCTGCGGTCTAACAACGAGATCGTTATCGAGGAGAAGGAGGGATCATGCGATCAAGGCCACTGCCAGAAGGTTCTCATTGGAGCTGTACGCTATTCAGGGAAGCTTAGGATAACCGCCCTGTGACACACCCCATCCAGAAGCGGCGGATCTCTGGAACAAGATTCGCAGTTGGCTAGAGCAACACCCCAGGCCACCAAGCGCACGACGAAATCGAGTGAAGAGCGCTGAAGTGGTAGGGGAGCAGCTTCTTCGTTCTGCCTCGGAGGCGAAATGGTTCTTGGTTTCTTCCACTCACTGAAACGAAAGAACGGGGAGCTCTCACGAACCCAGCAGCGAGTAGACATCTTTGTTACCGCGAAGCTTAATCATTCTCATGGCATGAATTACAGGGAATAGAACTCAGCCTGACCCCAATTTGTATGATGAAAGACGTAGGGGGAGTACCATGCGTGGGCAAACGCTGACGTCTGCGGTCCTTATCATGTGCTTACTCGTGTCGTCTTGCACATCTTATAAGGTGGTGCACATTTTTGACATTCATGAAGGCGATAGAGTCAAAATCACTACAAAAGATGGCCGAGATGTAGAGTTCAAAGTTGTCTCTGTCACTTTGGTGGGCGTTACCGGCGACAATCAACAATTCATACGCTTCAGTGATGTTGCTAAATTGGAGAAGGAGGGAGTCAGTGTACTGAAGACTGCTGGATTGGCAGGGGGTATAGTTTTGGGGCGGGCGGGCTTGCTTCTAATAATGTTCGCTGCTGTCTGGTTTGGGGTTGAGGCCGCTCACACCCTATAGTAATCATAATCGGATTACCCTACATTCCTGAACCTCACAGATGGGGTCACCTATGACGGTGTGATTGAGTATGAAGTGAAATGGTGTCAGGCGTGACCATTGACGTATTTGAACGATCACCACCCCGGCAGAGCCTTGAGGTGATCTGGCTTTTGTGCATCACTGAGTACGTGATCCGTTTTCCAAGCTCCCGCTCTCGCCTGGTGGGTGACACGAAACATTCCGGCAGCTCCACGACCTTCGAAACCCACTGCTAAGACGCCGAGAGGAATACCTGAAGCAGTTCTCATTGGCTATCCTGCTCACCACAGTGGCGCAAAATATGAGCGCGGGCATCATCGCGCAGTTTCACCGCCGCATCAAAGGCGTCGCGTGCATCGGCCATGGGCAGGAGGGGAGCGCCAAACGTGAT
Source organism: Nitrospira sp. (assembly GCA_029865225.1). Lineage (GTDB taxonomy): Bacteria > Nitrospirota > Nitrospiria > Nitrospirales > Nitrospiraceae > Nitrospira_D. Next base: position 71,093 of record JAOUHJ010000008.1, on the reverse strand, counting down.
TGTAATCGCGCCGCGCCGGAGCCACCATTGGCCATCGCGCAGCATAGTGCGCGTGCCGCAGATCGCTGCCGGCACGACCGGGACGCCTGTGTTGGCTGCTACGAGAAAGGCCCCCATCCGGAAGGGCTGTAATCCGGACACACGGGTGAACCTGCCCTCGGGGAAGAAGACCAACGTACGTCCGGCGCGTAGTGCGACCTCCAGCCTCCGAGCATCCTGCACGCTCTCGTGGGCGGCGAAGCGTTCAACGAACTCGGTGCCCAAGCGCTGGAGATAGACGCGCGGAATGAATTGCTCACGCAATTCGCGCTTGGCGACGAAGCCGATCGGTTCTGGCAGCACCGCCAAGAGGACGAGGCCGTCGAGGTAGCTGGCGTGATTGACCACCAGCACATAGGGCGTCCCGCGGGGCAGATATTCCAGCCCCCTCACGATCAATGGCGTTCCGGTTAACCACAGCAATAGCCGCGCACCGGCCCGGCCGACAGCCCAAGCCCAAGCAGGACGCGTGGTGACACTGGTGACGAGCCAGACCACGGGTGCCACTAGACAGAACACGACCCAGGCCCAGGCCGCAAACACCACATCCGCTGCCCTTGTCGCCCAACGTTGCAACTGAGGAATCAATGCGCCCACAGCGAGACTGGCGACCTGCCACCAGCCGGCACGCCTGTGCTCACCGACCAATCCCGCTTCATATAGCGCTCGTGTGGCGGAGCGGCGCAGTTTACCGCTGGAGGTCTTGAGGACGGACCGCGGCGGTGCAAGCACCACTTGATCAGCTGGTTCGCCCAACACCTCCACGATGGCCTCGTTGATCGCCTCGCGCAGCTGCTGTCGTTCACGCTGGTCCTTCTCGCGTGTTTCAGCGAGGATGACGAGCCGTTCGGTTCCCGAGGCCTGATCATGGCTGCCGAACATGACGACGCAGCCCTTTCTGACCCCCGGTATCTTGTTCACCGCCTCCTCCACTTCGTGGGGGTAGATGTTGCGCCCGCCCCGAATGATAATGTCCTTCACCCGTCCCGTGAGAAACACTTCGCCGCCGGCGATGTATCCCCGGTCGCCACTGTCAAGCCACCCTTCCCTGAACAGCTGTGATGTGGCCTTGGGGTTATTGAAATAGCCTCGCGTGGTCGACGGCCCCCTGAACTCCACTCGGCCCTCTTGCCGTTCATCCAGCTCACGGCCGGAGCTGTCCACGATGCGCAATTCATGGCCGGGCAAGGGCCGCCCACAGGAAACAAAAGACAGTGCAGAGGCTTGGTCGGACACAGCAGGGACTGCGCGGCCCGTATGCGTGAAGGAGGCTCGCTGGACACGATCGATGAGGGGGCCGCGGCCGGATGGCGGAAAGGCCAGCCCCACGGAACACTCGGCCAGCCCGTAGACTGGGGTGAGAGCTTCGGGGTGGAACCCGTAGGGGGCGAACCGCCTGCCAAAACGCGTCAGCGTCTCCGGCCAGACCATTTCCGCGCCATTGAATGCCAGTCGCCACGAACTGAGATCAAGTCCGACGAGCTCCTCGTCGCCGATCTTCTTCACACACAGTTCATAGGCGAAGTTGGGGGCCGCCGAGAGTGTCCCGCGATAGGACTGGATGGCCTGCAGCCAGCGGACGGGCCTGGCGAGAAAGGCAAGAGGCGACATGACGACCAGTGGGATGCCGAAGTAGAGAGTACCCAGCCATGCGCCGATCAATCCCATGTCGTGGTAGAGCGGCAACCAGCTGACAAAGACATCATCTGGACGAAGGCCGATCGCCTGCCCCATGGCGCGTATGTTGGCAAGTAAGTTGGCATGGGTGAGGACGACGCCCTTGGGATCCCCCGTGCTGCCGGAGGTGTACTGAATAAAGGCCACATCCTGTGCCGCCACCGGCACCGGAGTGAGGGGGTCTCGCGACTGCAGCAGTTCCTGCGCGCTCACCACCTTACCCAGTGAAGGCACATGAACCCGCAGCAGCCATGCCACGGTTCGAGCTTCCGGTATCGTAACCAACAGGACGGCTCGCGCGTTGCACAAGATGCCGACATGGCGGCGGACGTGTTCTTCCACTTGCGCCAAGTGCGCCGGAGGATAAATGGGCACGGGAATACCGCCGGCACGCAGGATGCCCACATAGACTGGGAAATACTCCGGACAGGTCGGCAACATAATGGCCACTGCTTGTCCCGCCTCAAGCCCACGCTGTTGCAGACCTGCGGCAACCCGTTTCGATGCCTCTGTCAGATCGCGACAGGTGATGGGCTGTTCGCCATGTTCGCCGAGATGAGCGATCTGGACGCGGTCCGGTTGCCGGCGCAGATGCCAGTCGATGACTTCGAGTAAGGTGGTGGCCTCGGCTGCTTCCTCTCTCGCCGATTCCAACGGTGCGACGGAAGGTCTCGGCGCCTGAGGTGCCGGTCCGCTGGTCCCCTTCTGGATGGCCTCGAGTAGGTCGCGGGGTGTTTCGGCGCGAGCCAGTGTGTCCTGCGGCAGGTCAATACCGAATGCACGCTGGATCCGCAAGATCAGTTCGACCCGCGCCAAACTGTCGAACCCAAGCTCCTGATCGAGTGAGCTGTCTAGCCTGATGGACCGGTCGGGTCCGGTTTGCCGGTGGAGTTCAGCGAACAGGGAGCGAACAATGTCGAGCAACTCGGAGGCTGGTTCGGTACCCGGTGTGGTTTCGGCCTGCCCATGCGCTGTCTTCACAGTTGCTCTCCGGCTGAACGGCCTCTGTCTCCCGTCATACCGGGGACAGATGCCCGACGTATAGCTTGAGAATGTGTTCCGCGAAACGATGCTCGATCGCCGGACGCTTCAGCTTGAGCGTGGGCGTGAGCAACCCATTGGCAATGGTCCACGGCTCGAGCGTTACCAAGCAGCGACGGACCTGGGCATACTCGGGGAAGCGGGCCAGGGATCGGCGGCAGAGGTTCTCGATATGCTGTTGGAGACGCTCATCGGCCAGCGCGGCGGAATCCTCCGCCGGCAACAACCATTGCTTGGCTAGGGCACCCCAGGCCTTGGCGTTCAGCACCAAGAGCGCGACCAGATACGGCTTGCCTTCCCCAACCACCATCGCCTGGTCGATCAGCGGGTCCTCGATAAGCGCCATCTCCACATTGTCGGGTATGATCTTCTCGCCGGTGGACAGGACAACGATCTCCTTGAGACGCCCGACGATGAACACATGGCCGTCTTCGATGCAGCCTTGGTCACCCGTGTGCAACCAGCCCTCGGCATCGATCACCTGAGCCGTATCTTCAGGCCGGTTCCAGTAGCCCATCATGACGTTGGGCCCACGCACCAGCAATTCATTCTGCTCACCGAGCCTGACTTCAATCCCGGGGAGGGGGGTGCCTGCCGACTCCGGCACATTGTCGTTTAGCCGGTTGACGGAGACGACAGGCGCTGCTTCGGTCAGGCCGTAGCCCTGCAGCAGAGGCAACCCCAAGCTGACCAAGTACCGAGAGAGTGTGACCGACAAGGGTGCACCACCGGACACCGCCAGGCGTAGCCGACCGCCGAAACGGGCCAGAAATGGACGGGCAACCAGGTACTGCAACACGGGTCGCCACAGACGATCCCACCTGCCCGGAGCGGTGCCACGATGATAGCGTGCTTGGAACTGCCTCCAACCAAGCTCCTGCGTCCAGCGGACCAGTGCACGCGTCAGGGCGCCCCGTTCCGCTAGTTGCTGTTGCAGGCGCGCGTAGATACGTTCATAGATGCGTGGCACGGAGACGAGAACGGTCGGGCGCACCATCGCAAGGTCCTCAGCCAGTGTGCTGACCTCGCGTGCATAGGCCACGCAACTGCCCGTCAGCATCGGGAGGTAGCACCCGGCGGTGCGCTCGAATGCGTGGGACAGCGGGAGAAACGACAGAAAGAGATCATCTGGAACAATCGGCTCGTGCCTGACGACGGCATGGATATTTGAAAGGATATTGGCATGCGACAGCATGACGCCTCTCGGGCGGCCCGTGGTCCCCGACGTGTAGACGATGGTCGCTAATGCGTGCGGGTCCTTGGCCATATTGGTCTGGGGAGGGGCCTCGCGCGGCAACCACTGCGCGACAAAGCTGACCCGGATACCGGGATCCGGGACCAGAGTCAACGGCGTCTCCAGGCACAGCACGTGATTCAGGTTCGGGAATCGTGCGCGCATCCCAGCCACTGCAATCCATTGATCGAGTTGGCCGACCAGCAAGAGGCGCGCTTCCGAATCGGCGAGGATATCGGCGGTGTTCTCTGCATGGTCGGCCGTATACAGCGGCACCACGGCGAGTCCCAGCGACTGGGCCGCCAGATCAAAACAGACCCACTCCACGCAGTTCCTGAGCAGGACCGCGACACGGTCTCCTGAAACAAGATGCTCCCCAGTCAACGCCGCCTGCCAGCGCGCGATACACTCTTCGACCTCCCTCCAGGAATATCGGCGCCACGCATGCGCCTCATATTGCCGATAGGCCTCGCGCTCCGGCGAACGTTGGCACCGCCGCCGCAGCAATTCCGGCAGAGTCGCCACTTCACCGAGGGGCATGCTATGGGGAAAGGTGTGACCTACCTGCTGAGCGAGATCTCCGTGCATAGGTTGTGAACCTCCGCCTACCGTCGCGTGATAGGATTGTTTCTGCATAGCGCTCTGCCCTCTGCGTAAGACAAGGTGGAAAGCTTAGATCTGGACGCTCAGGCAACTGACCATGGTGTATGAGACTCACCGCCGTCGCGTTCCTTCCGCCGACTGGTGCAGGTCAACTACCGGCAGGAAACTTCCGCAACCCCATGCGCCCTGCCAACTCATGCAGTTTTTCGTGCACTGATTCATTACAGAAGGCTTGGACTTCGGAGAGCGCTAGACAATAATCCGTCAATGCTTCAAGCCATACTTTTTGATTTTCGCTGGTCATGGGACCTTGGCGCGCTTCCTCAATCCTGAACGCAGCTTCCTTCATCTTCGCTGCTGCTGCATCCAGATGCTTGGGTACGGTCATGTGCTCCTCCCTCCGTCTTATTGCACCTTCGTTCCCATAATCGAGACCTGCGGTAGAACCGTGTTTCACACCAGCCGGAAATCGTAATGAAGGTGAGAGGCCTGATGCTTTTTGACCGTAAGAATCGGCCGTGTGGAACACGGTATGACTGGGTGAAAGCATCAGGCATGCCATGCAGAGAGATGAGGCCTCACGCCTTCCCGGGGGCAAGATCCTGGCTTCACATGATTCTTTTTTCGGTCCTGGCAAGGCTCCACCCTGGTCCTCCTGCCCTATTCAGCTACAGTGAATCCCTGGCTAGCGGTCAAGATGGGGCAGCCGCCTCAGTTGATTTTTCACGAAAAGCGGTTATCTAACAATTGAGCGGAGGCCTCGGTGAGAGGAACACTCAAGGGAATCGAGGTCGAGTGCTGGGGCGGTGAGCAGGCCCGCCGTTAGTAAGCGGGAAGCCTAAACCCCTCCAAGACTTCAAACTTTCAAAAAGAGTTCTCTAGACCCGCCTCCGCTCTCGTTTTTTGTCTTCCTCGTCGGCGCGCCTCTCACCTAGGGAACCACCCGAATCTGGCTTCGCAAGTCTTCTTCACCCTTATGCAGCGGACAGAAGAACTGATAGGTTTGCGTTTCCGACACATCCGCTTCTGGTACACGGCTCAATTCTTCTGTGCTGACCTGGACGAGCACGGTCTCTTCGGGGGCGGCGTAGACCCGCATCGGTTTCACGGTCTTGTTTTCACTCCCTTCCACTATAATCTGCTCGAACAGGCCTGGAGCTTCGAACACATGGGTACGAGGCGTCGGGTTCTCTAGAATAAAGAGCAGTCCCCCATCCAGGTCGGTGCTCTTGTGAATGACCACCTCGCGCGGAGACCAGGCTGCTGCATCGCCTTTCACATCATGGACGATAAAGTGGAACTCTCCGGCGAGCGCCGTAGATGACACCAGGCAATTTCCCACAATCGAAATGGGCGAAATGAGAAAACCGACGAGTACTATCGCTGACCTGTTGTAGGTTTTCGTCTCGTTCGTCATCGTCGTTCCCCCACTTGCATGGCCGAAACTACAGGGCTGGGGCAATCACGTCCTATCCCTCGATGAGCCTTTCTCCTTCCCTTGTGCATCTCAGTCCTACGATGGATCAACACCTCTTGAGGTAACCATATAGCCCACTCCCCTCCGAGGTCTTGTACCAAGTAGGGTTACTCTGCCGCCCCAACGGCAACTCGTTAGCCACCACCAACCTCTCCTCTCGTTTCGATGACATAGATCTCCCCTTTCACTTCGGGGTGAATGTCACACCAGATTGCATGACGTATACTCTCGGCCCCGCCATAGGGACCGAATTTCGTCGGCGCAGTTGAAAACTCCAGGGTCATGGTGTGACCTGGTTCGACGTGGAACGACCGAAAATTTTTCCCCTTCACCTCTTTCCCATTCTCCACACGAACCAGCAAGTCCTTGAACAAGGTTGAGGCAAATCCATGTGTCACACTGTTCTCGTTACGGACCACGATGATCGTCTTCTGTGAGGGCATCGTGATCCCTACAGTCTCATACCCATGTTGGCGATCTCGAATGGTGATCTCCACTTTCGATGGTGGGGCGCCCATCCCCTCAGCTTAGGCATACGCGGTACCGGTTCCCGCGCTCCACAGCATGGTTCCTCCCGCGGCAACGCATGTAGTTACTCCGATGACCGAATACCATCTGTTCCTCATGATCTACCTCCATCTTCAACACGTAAATCGATTGATCCTTCTCTTAGCCGAACGTTCTTATTGAACAGAGACAACCTCATCCCAACATATCGATATACACGTCACCCCCTTTCGCCTATCCGGCCAACGACCATTGCCGTCTACAGTCAACGACGACTTTTCTTGTGCCTGACTTTTCACCAGGAGATACGGTCGCCGCTCAGGTCGTTGTTCGACAGTCTTAGCTATACGCAACCGTCGTGCCTCTCCATCGTGCAACCTCTTCGAATAAGAAATACGCACAGAAACTGATCTACTTCGGGCACTCGACTGCATGAGCGAAGAATTGTGGTGTGGTGAGAGCTGCTACAGTTTGAAGTGACGCATGGGGCAAAAGAGGGCATAGAAGCAACTTTCTAGACCCACCCTCCACTCCGGTTTTTGTTGTACCCCCGGCTATCCCTTTAGTGAGCACTGATCGAGGTGACCTTCGGCAAACCTATTCGCCGTGTGTATTGATTGCTTACTTGTGAGATATCACTTCATGGTGAGAATACACAAAAAAACAGCCCGCTCTCATGTGGAACCACGGGGGCTGTCATCTGGCCGGAATCACGTTCGACAATCCTTCAGTCGCCTGAGGCTGATTGCCCCGCGCCTCACTCTTCGATCAGACCGACAAGACGGCCGTGCCTAGTGGCACCGACGATCGATGGCGCGTCCCTTGAACACCCTGACTCCGCGACGGAAACAGCGCCCGCAGCCCCTTGCCTACTGGCTGCACAAGAGCGAGTTTCAAAACCCGAGACTCCCGACCTCTCTAAGTTCAAGCCACCTCCTTCACTTACCAGGTAACCTCGATCTTGTCGGAATCAATGAGGGCAAGATGCCCCACATTATGCAGGTGGTGGCACAATGCCCCCTTCCTTCATCACCAGACGAACTGTTTCCCTGACCTGTCTGATTCGTTCGGCTGCGTCCTCCATCAGCTGCACTGTTGTCCGGCTCCGTTGAGCCAAACCCTGCTCTTGCGCCTTGAGCGCGGTGGCGGCGGCAATGCGCGGCACAACCTCCCATTCGTCCATGGTACTGATGATATTGTCGTCGCTGATGCCTCGCTCTTCTGCGCAGCTTGCCAATTCCATCGCTGCTGCGATCGCCATCTCGTCCGAGATGGTGCGGGCGCGCACATCCAACGTGCCTCGGAAGATCCCTGGGAACACCAGGGAGTTGTTGACTTGGTTGGGAAAATCGCTTCGGCCGGTCGCCACAATCTTGGCCCCGGCTTCTTTCGCTTCCCAGGGCCAGATCTCCGGAACGGGGTTGGCGCAGGCAAACACGATGGCATTCTTGGCCATGGTCGTGATCCATTCCGGTTTGATAATTCCTCCCGCCGAAAAGGCGATACAGACATCCGCGCCCCGAAGCACTTCAGGAATCCCACCCCGGCGGCCCTTTCTGTTCGTTTCGACGCAGACCTTCCATAGCTGGCTGAATTCAGGATTGTCCCGATAGTCGATGCGGTGAGTTCCGAGAATGCCACCAAGGTCACAAGCCACGATCGACGCCGGCTCTGCTCCCTGGGCTTTCAAGAACCGATAGGTGGGCACATTGGCCGCGCCCATCCCGATCATGGCAATGCGGATGTTCCCGATCGGTTTGCCGACAATTTTCAGTGCATTGATCAAGGCGGCCAGCAGCACTGTGCCGGATCCCTGCTGATCATCGTGCCAGACGGGAATCGAGCAGAGGCGGCGCGCTTCTTCAAGGACTCGAAAACACTTCGGCATTGCGATGTCTTCGAGATTGATGCCGCCGAACGACGGCTCCAACAGTTTGACGGTTCGGACGATCTCGTCGGGGTCTTTGGTATCCAAACAGATCGGCACAGCATCCACCCCGCCCAGATACTTGAACAGCAATGCCTTTCCCTCCATGACCGGCAAGCCGGCCTCGGGGCCGATGTCGCCTAAGCCCAACACCCTCGTCCCGTCGGACACGACCGCAATGCAGTTGGCTTTATTCGTGAGGTCGTAGACCAAGCCGGGAGTGGCTTGAATGTCACGACAGGGAGCCGCAACGCCCGGTGTGTACCACAAGGCAAAGTCGTCGAGGCTGCGGATGGGGCATTTCGGAAACGTCTGAATCTTCCCCTTGTAAAAAGCATGGAGTCGCCGAGATTCCTCGGCCGGTTTCTGCGCCCTTGCGAGTAACTCTTCTTTTGTCGACATCGGAGTCCTCTCAATCAATGGGTGCGATCGAAACGAACGCTACACCGCTCGGCCGTCCCGAACACAATACTTCGGTATCGAGCCACCGCATCATGCGGAGCCGCTCCGATGGACGATAGAGCAGATCCGCACGACGAGTCCATCCCTCCGGGACAAAGGACTGTCCGTTGATAGGTTGCCTTGGTATGGAGACTGACGTTCGGTTTGAATTGGATGGGGGCTATGACGCCCCCGATTCCAATAAGAAAGGGTTAGTTCAGGCGGCGCTTGCCGTGACCGACAAACAGCTTCTCGGCCTCTTCGCGAGCAACAGTTGTCAGCCCTTGTGCCTGACGATGGGCAAGAATGACAGGATCGATCCGCTCGCCGCAGCTTACACAGTGCCAATCGATCGACCCGATTTCGAACACTTTCTCCGGAACCATAAAGCCGCCGCATCGATGGCAGCGGTCGACTCGTCCCCGTTCTTGGGTGACGAATGATGTTGAGACGTTGACCACAGGCATACACCTCCTTATTGATGAATTGTGGGATGACTCGTATGAGCCTGAATCTTGGGAAAGGATTCATCCACAACCCCCAACGTGAGAGGCCGAACTGCACTTATCCTTGTCCATACATACCTCACCAGGCCACCGACCCACGCCTGGCGTTTCACTCTTCGATGGCCCCAGGGCCCCGAGCTACGTCGAGGGAAAGTTCACGCGTTCATCATCGTGCGCTTGAGCAGCGGTCGCAGCGCTTGTAGAGACCGGCTATTCAACACATCCTTCTTCTCCACCCACCCTCGGCGCGCCTGCCCGACACCATACCGGAGATTCCCAAGATCCAGGGTACTGTGGGCATCGGAATTGATGCTGAGCATGACGCCCTCCTCTTTTGCCATCTGGCAGTCGGTGTCGGTTAGATCAAGCCGGATTGGATGTGCATTCACCTCCAAGAAGCAGCCTCGCTCTCGGGCATGGTGGATGACACGTGCCATGTCCAGGTCGTAGGGCGCTCGTTCATTGATGAGCCGGCCGCTGGGGTGAGCCAAGATCGTGAAACAGGGATGGTCCATGGCGCGCAGGATTCGTTCGGTCTGCTTTTCTCGGGAGAGTCGGAAGTGGCTATGCACGGCCCCAACTACCAGGTCGAGTCGGCAGAGATCTTCATCAGGAAGATCCAGGCTGCCATCTTCAAGAATATCGACCTCGATCCCCTTCAGTAAGGTGATGCTGCTCAACGTCTCGTTCAGCCGATCGATCTCTTCGAGTTGTGCAAACAGCCGTTTCGGATCAAGACCTTTGGCCATCGTCAGACGTCTCGAATGGTCGGTGATCGCCAGATACTCAAGACCGTTCGCCCCTGCCGCTTCCGCCATTTCTCTCATGGAGTTGTGGCCATCGGTCGCTTTGGTGTGCGCGTGCAAATCGCCCTTCAGATCGGCAACCTCCACGAGCACCGGCAAGCGCCCAGCTCGCGCGCTGTCGAACTCCCCGCGATTCTCCCGGAGTTCCGGTGGAATCCACGGCAGCCCGACTGCGGCATAGACTGATTCTTCGGTGGCCCCAGCCACTGACTGATCGCCTCTGAACAGACCGTATTCATTCAACTTGAGTCCACGCTGCTGTGCCAATTGACGCAAGGCCACATTGTGCGCCTTGCTACCGGTGAAGTACTGAAGCGCGGATCCGTAACTATCATCGCGAACGACTCGCACATCGACTTGCAGCTTGCAGGCCAGCCTGACGCTCGCTTTGGTCGCCCCATGTGCCAGAATCTCTTCGACTTCCGGATACGACACGAATCGATCCATCACGAGGCTACCGGAGGCGGCGGTGACGAGGATATCGAGATCCCCGATCGTGTCTTTCGCCCTCCGATAGCTTCCCGCCACCACGACCTGCTTCACGCCTGGAGATTCCCTCAGGTAGGTGACCAAGGCTCCGGCATACTGAGTGGCGACCGCCAATTGGAATCGCTTCTCCTCCCCGGCCCGCTCCTTCAGTTGATTCAAGATATATCGTTCGGTCTTCTCTCCAAACCCCTGGAGCGATCTCACCAGCCCGTCCTGCGCAGCCTTCTGCAGCTGATCAAGCGTCCGGATGTTGAGATCGTGGTACAGCGCTTTCGCTCGCTTTGGTCCGATGCCGGGAATTCTGAGCAAGTCCGTGAGAGTCTTTGGAACCTTCTTGCGATGTTCTTCGAGCGCAGCGGCCGTACCGGTCTGGACGACCTCCTTGATCTTTGCCGCGAGGTCTTCCCCGATACCAGGCATTTCTGTTAGATCCTCTCCCTCGTCGAGCATCATGCCGACTTCACGCGGGAGATCCCGGAGCGTGCGAGCCGCATTGCGATAGGCCCGAATGCGGAATGGGTTGGATCCTTCGATCTCGAGAAGGTCTGCCATCTCTTCAAACACCGCCGCGACATCGGCATTATGTGCCGGCATGTTGCACCACATTCTTCTCTTGAGGATTGACAGGAGACATCGACACCTGGCCTTCAGTCTCCTCTACTTGGAGACCGTTTCTCGGCCGACCTAACTCTTATTCGCTTGGCTCGCTCTCGTTCCTTCTCCAGCCTCAGCTTCTTGAACCGCTTTGCCTGGATCTTGGGCAGATTCTTAAACGACTTATGACCTCGTTTCATCCCGCGCTCCCTCGAGTTCCGAATCGATGAGTTCGATCGTGCTGCTCGTTCGCCAGCAGTTGCATGACCGTGCTGCGAAGCCTGCTGCCGGTTTCCTCGAATTCGTAGCTTACTCGCACGGTCGGTCGCCTGATATTGATCAGCCCGCGGAGATCAACCGGTGTCGCAATGACGACGACATCGCAGTCCACCCCGTTGATTGTCTGTTCGAGATCACGGAGCTGCCCGACTCCGTAGCCCATCGCCGGCAGGAGGCAATCCAAGTGTGGATTGTCCCGAAATGTGTCACGAAGAGTACCGACCACGGCCGGCCGCGGATCGACAAACGCCGACGCTCCGTACTTTTTAGCCGCCAAGATCCCGGCCCCGTACACCATGCCTCCGTGTGTGACTGTAGGGCCATCTTCGATCACCAGGACACGCTTGCCTTGAATGACCGAGGCATCCTCGACCATGAATGGCATTGTGGATTCGATGATCGGAGCCATAGGATTAGCGGAGTTAACCGCCAGCCGAAGGGCTTCGACCTTCTCCGGATGGGCCGTGTCCACCTTGGTGATGACGACCACATCGGCACGGAGCAGATTGACCTCTCCCGGGAAATAACATTGTTCGTGACCCGCTCTGTGGGGATCAACGAGGACAATCTCGAGATCGGGCTCTACAAACGGGAAATCGTTGTTTCCACCATCCCAGAGGATGACATCAGCCTCGGATTCGGCCAGCCTGATTATTCGTTCGTAATCCACTCCCGCAAAGACGACATCACCCTGATTGATATGTGGTTCGTACTCCTCACGCTCTTCGACCGTGCAACGTGCCTGCTGCAGGTCCTCGATCGTGGAAAACCGTTGAACTGCCTGCTGCGCGAGATCGCCATACGGCATCGGGTGGCGGATCACCGCGACTCGCCGACCTTCTGATCTCAGCCAACCAGCGATTTTTCTCGCGACGGGACTTTTCCCTGCTCCCGTCCGAACTGCACAAATAGAGACTACCGGCTTGATGGAACACAGCATCGTCGAACGTGGGCCCAACAGGCGGAAGTCCGCCCCTGCGGCAAGGGCGCGCGAGGCTTTATGCATGACTTCCTCATGCGAGACATCGCTGTAGGCAAAGACCGCTTGATCGACTGCCTGAGCCTTAATGATGGACTCGAATTCCTCTTCCGGTACGATTTGGATTCCATTCGGATAGAGAGTCCCAGCCAGTTCTGGGGGATAGGTTCGCCCCGCGATGTGGGGAATCTGTGCGGCGGTGAATGCGACGACTCGATAGCTGGGATTATCCCGAAAAACGATATTGAAGTTATGAAAATCTCGACCAGCGGCTCCCATGATGAGGACCTTGGTCGTCTTATCGTCTTGACTTTCCCTCGCCATGTTGGCCGATTGGTGACTTCCGCCTCTGGAAGCGAGTGACTTGCTTCGCATTGCTTTGGTCCTACCCGTCCAGTCTTTCGGCCCTGCATGACCCATACTCAACCTCAGTTCTTGTCCTGCTTCCTGGACGACAAGCAGTAACCCCCCTCAAGGACACGAGTCTCCTTATGCACAGATCTTGCCTTCAGGCCTCCCACTTTTCTATCAATCAATGTCGAAAGAGGCCACAGCCCCTTCGGTGCCACTGTCCCGTATTGCCACAGACCCTTCTCCATTTCTGATGAACCCGGCCCGCCTGGTTATCTAGAACCAGGCCATTTTCTCGTGGATCCTTCAAGTCTTGGATGTTGGCACCGTCAATGCAAATGTTGATGGCAGAGCATCTAGGCCCTCATCAATCATACATACAAGGAGGCGACGGTTATGAGCGCATTGCAACGATGGGAACCGACGACGCGATGGAATCCGTTCAAGGAACTCGAAGAAATGGAGAAACGACTCTCCGCCCTATTCGGCCGCACACCGGTTCCTACCGGCGGCGATAAGAAGGAAGCCCTCACCGTCTCCGAATGGTCGCCGCTCGTGGATATCTCGGAGGACGAGAAGGAATATGTCATCAAAGCTGAAGTGCCCGAAATGAAGAAAGAAGAGATCAAGATCAACGTCCAAGACGATGTCCTCTCGATTAGTGGCGAACGGAAATACGAGAAGGAAGAAAAGGGCAAAAAGTATCACCGCGTTGAGCGAGCCTATGGGAGTTTCATGCGGAGCTTTACCCTTCCCGAAGATGCCGACGGGTCGAAGGTCAACGCCGAGTATAAGGATGGCGTATTGAAAGTCCATCTCCCAAAGTCTGAGAAGGCGAAGCCTAAAGCGATTGAAGTCAAAATCGCGTGAAGTAAGTGGAGGAGATGATGTTCCGGCACCCTCGTTACCTCGAAATTCCCTGGGAGCTGCACTGGGAGAGGCGGGATAAGAAGGATGGTGGGGCGCATCACCACCCCTTACTCACGCTCATCGTGATTCTATTGGCGATGTTGTTGATCGGGGTCGGAGTAACGAGCGGCCTTATTGTGTAGGGCCGCGAGGTTACTGAGCGGAAGGAAAGAGCGTAATGTTCAGGAATCGCGAAGAGGCCGGTCGTCGGCTCGTGGAACGACTACTCCAGTATCGTGATGACCCAACAGCCATTATCTTGGCACTCCCACGCGGTGGGGTCGCCGTCGGCTATCAGCTGAGCCTGGGGCTCCATCTTCCGCTGGACGTCTTTATCACCCGAAAGCTGGGAGCGCCGGATAACCCTGAGTATGCACTCGGCGCAGTAGGTGAAACAGGGACGATCTATCTGAACCCTGAGGCAATGGCGGCCTACGGTTTTTCACGAACCGACGTCGACGGGCTGGTTCACATGCAGCAAGAAGAGATCGCTCGACGGCAGAGTATGTACCGCCAAGGTCGGCAGATGCCCACGCTTGCCGACCACAGTGTGATTCTCGTGGATGATGGGATCGCCACCGGCTCCACGTTCTTTGCAGCTGTCCAGTCCATCAGACACCTTAAACCTCGCCGACTGATCGGAGCTATTCCGGTCGGCCCTGTCGATACGATACGAGAGGCGCGCGTCCAGGTGGATGAGTTGGTCATCCTCGCCACACCAGACCCATTCTGGGCTGTGGGTCATCACTTTATCGACTTCGCCGAAGTCAGCGATCACGATGTGGTGGAGTATTTAAACCTGGCGGAAGAGTCGCAGTTGGAATGGAAAGAGCGGACACCTTCTTCGACGGGCTCACCACCACAATAAAAAGGAGGCTCGCTTGAGCGGACGAGGTCATCCAGCATCGACGGTTGTCTCACTGGTACTCCTGATCGCAAGTGTCATCGGACTGGGCACGGCATCGGCGAAAATCGTCGTTCCATCCGGGTCGGTGATTGAGGTCGACGAGGCGACGGTCAATAGCGTTGTCAAAGCCTTTGAGCGGGCGGAGCAAGCGATCAAAGCCCATGACCTGGAACAGGTCATGGCCATCTATTCCTCCCAGTACAACTACCATGGGTTTAAGAAGGACGATATCCGCAAGATCTGGAAAGATCTCTTTGATGAGTACGAGGAGATCGCCAGTACCCATCTCTTCACAAAGATGACCAAGCTCGGAGCAGGGAAGGATGCTGTGCTGGAGGTCACGTGCACAGGGCACTTGTGGGCCAGATCGAAGACCACCGGCCTGTATGTCCCCATCGACAGTTGGCATGAAGAAGTACACTACCTCGTCCCGGAAAACGGCTCGTGGCGTCTTCGCGGCAATCTTGGCGAATCACCGCTGGTGCTTCCGTTCGGCACCGCACCACATCCGCTGTTTTGACGGTCGGATGGGAAAGGTCATGGAATGAGAGTCGTCATCGGCGTCGATTGGTCCGATCAGGCGTTTGCGGCAGTCACCCAAACGTTCCACCTCTATCACCCATCGGACGTCACCCTGGTCCATGGTGTCGACTTGGGAATTCTTCAAAATCCGGTCGTGGCCCAAGCAGGCAACGTCCAAGGGTACGAGGATTTCCGTCACGCGATGGTCGATGCCGGGCGCAAGGCACTGGATCATGCCGCGACTATGGTTCCGCCGGAGATCAAGTCCATCAGGAAGGTCAATGAAGTCGCTAATCCCGCACAGCTCATCCTCGACAGCGCGGACAACCTCTCGGCCGATCTCGTCGTCGTCGGTGTGCGTGGACGAAGCCGGCTCTCGGAGATGGTCCTCGGGAGCGTATCCCATCGGGTGCTCTTGCACGGCTCTCGCCCAACCTTGATCGTCAAGGGTGCATCGCGCAAAGTTCAACGGGTGCTTGTCGCCATCGAGGATCGCGATGATGCTGACCGAATCGCGGCATGGCTCACGAAACATCCCTTCGCCGACCCTGCTGAACTCTGCGTACTCCACGCCGTCGTTCCGATCGGAGTGGACGATCCTTACGATGCCATGGGTACCAGAACATGGTGGGAGGGAGCTGAGCGTTATGCGGAGGAACTCGTCAAGTCGACCGCCAGCAAACTCATGACCCCCCGATACTCGGTCAGCACGAAAGTCGCCACCGGTCATGCCGCCTCGGTGATCGAAGAAGAGGCAAAGGCTGTGGACCTCGTCGTCATCACCTCTCATGGACGGAAGGGCATTTCTCGCTTCCTGTTGGGAAGCGTATCCCATGCCGTTGTTCATCATGTGTCTTGCCCGGTGCTCGTACTACGGTGAAAGGAGCGAAGATGAAAGCGACGACTCTCATACTACTATTCATTGCCCTCTCAACATCTGTGGTCTTCGCTCAAGCGATCCGAGGGGATTCGAAGGCCGGACAGGGTGTGTATGAGCGACAGTGCCTCCGTTGCCATGGGGCTCAACTGGACGGAAATGGGCCAGAGAGCCAAGATTTGATCGTCCAACCGGCCGATCTTCGATCTCAGATCAGTCGCTCGAAGACGGATTGGGAGTTACTCGTGGCGATTTCAAACGGCGTCTTGTTCAGCCCGATGCACAGCTTTCGCGGTAAGCTGACGGATGAGCAAATGCTGGATGTGTTGTCGTACATCAGATTCATGTCACCACCGGACATCACCAGTTAGCAGAGGTGTCGTTCCAGCGCACAGCTTGGCACACATTCTTCCGTCAGCTCGCCACGCACGTCTTCGTCATCGTGCTCGCTCTCCCGGCCAGCGCTTGGGCGGGAGAAGCTATCCCGGACATCGAGGTTTTTGTCAGAGCGGGCTGTCCCCATTGCGAAGCCGCAAAGATTTTCCTCGACGACCTTCGACGCGAGCGTCCTTCGCTTCACATTGCCCTCTACGACATCGCTGAGGACCCCGCCGCGCGACAACGACTCGAGGTATGGGCCAAGGATCGAGGCATCACCACCCTTGGTGTTCCTGCATTTCTCATCGGCACAGAGCTGATCCTCGGATTCCAGTCGTCCGACACGACCGGAGCTAAAATCCGCGCCATGCTCGACCGGAAAGCACCGGACACCGTACCAGGTCCATCGGTCGAGAGCATCGAGACGGGATGGTTCGGCTCGCTTCGTGTCCGGGATCTTGGCCTGCCGCTGTTCACCATCGTGATCGGTTTGCTCGACGGCTTCAATCCTTGCGCGATGTGGGTCCTGCTCTTTCTCCTGTCGCTGCTGGTCAATCTCCAAGATCGGCGGAAGATGGCGCTCATCGCCGGAACGTTCGTCATCGTCAGTGGATTGCTCTATTTTGCCTTCATGGCGGCATGGCTCAACGTGTTTCTTGTGGTAGGGCTGTCGCGCGCCCTTCAGATCGGGCTCGGCGGCATCGCGCTCTTCATCGGAACGGTCAATGTGAAAGATTTCTTTGCTCTCCATCAAGGTCTGTCTCTGAGCATCCCCGAGTCCGCGAAACCCGGCCTGTATGCTCGTATCCGCCGCATCCTCCAGGCCGACAACCTTGCCGGAGCCTTGGTGAGCGTCATCGTTCTGGCCGGGCTTGTGAATACGATTGAATTGCTCTGCACAGCCGGATTTCCAGCGGTCTATACACAAATCCTGACGATGCAACAGTTGCCGACGTGGAACTACTACGGGTACCTTGGCCTCTATAACCTGGCCTATATTCTTGACGACGGACTCATGGTGACGATCGCGGTGGTCACGCTGAGTCGGAGGAAATTACAAGAAAGGGCTGGACGCTGGCTGAAGCTGGCCAGTGGCCTGGTCATGGCCGGTCTCGGAGCCATCTTGCTTCTTTCGCCCGAGTGGCTTATCTGATCGTTCGCCCCGTTGAGCGACCCTCACACTTCCTACGAGAAGGGATCGATGACTGGACCCTCACAGGAATACAGCAGCGGGTCGCTGAAGCCATTTTTTTATCCGCACGCGATCGCCCTGGTCGGCGCCACCCGCGAAGAAACCGGTATCGGACACCGCATTCTCGAGTCGCTACAGAATGGCGGCTTTACCGGCTCGGTCATCCCGGTCAATCCTCATGCCACTGAGATCGCGGGACTTCGTACCTTTCCATCGCTTCGGGACATTCCTTCTCCTGTCGATCTGGCCATCATCGCAGTGCCGGCTGGTCTCGCCTTATCCATCATCGACGACTGTGCGGCCAAACAGATTCCCGCGGCGATTGTCATCACAGCGGGGTTCGCCGAAACCGGCGACATCGGAACGTCGCTCGAAGAGCAGTTGCGCGAAAGAGTTCACCGATACGGAATTCGTCTGATCGGGCCGAACTGTTTCGGATTGATGAACCTCGACCCCGCCATCCGGCTCAATGCCACCTATACGCCGATCATTCCACCGGCCGGTCGTGTGGCCCTCGCTTCCGAAAGCGGCGGACTCGGACTGGCCGTAGTCACGGCAGCCCAGCGGTTGAATCTGGGTGTCTCCAGCTTCGTCAGCGTCGGTAATCATGTGGACGTGACTGTGAACGACCTGCTCGAGTACTGGGAGCAAGACCCAAACACTGATGTCATTCTCTTGTACCTCGAAACCATCGTCGACCCTCAACGGTTCAGACGGATTGCCGAACGAGTTGCCAGAAATAAACCGGTCGTCGTCCTGAAGGCGGGCCTGACAGACGCAGGACAATCCGCCGCCGGATCGCATACGGCGGCACTCGCGACAAACGATAAGGCTGTTGACGCCTTGTTTGCTCAATGTGGAGTGATCCGGGCAAAGACCTTAGAAGAGTTTCTGGCGCTGGCTACAGGCCTGTCGAGCCAGCCACGTCCACAAGGTAAGCGAATTGGGATCTTGACCAACTCAGGAGGGCCGGGTGTGCTCTGTGCCGACAGTTGTGCGGCAGAAGGGCTTTCTGTACCTGAGTTGTCCGAACGAACGCGGTCGGCACTCGCCTCCTTCCTCCCCTCAATGGCCGCGCTCAGAAACCCTGTCGATGTCATCGGCTTTGCGACTGAAGAGCAGCATGCGCAGGCTGTCGAGACGATGCTGACATCGGATGAACTTGACGCTCTGATTATTGTACACGTATCCGTGAGACCTGGAGACAATCCCCCAGTTGCAGCAGGGATCATCAAGGGAATCCGTGCAGCTCGCCAGGTAGGCCACAAGCAGCCGGTCCACCTCTGTTGGATGGCAGAGGGAGATCTCGATCGCTCGTTCATCGTCGATGGAGAAACCATTCCAACTTATCGGCATCCTGAGATTCCTGCCCGCATCCTCAACCTTGCACTGGCCTATGATGCGTGGCGGCAACAACCGTGTGGGCAGGTACCTACCTATAGCGATATCGATCTCGTAGCAGCTAAAGAGATCTATACCAAGGCCTTGACCGATCGCGGTGCAGGCTGGCTCACAACCCAAGAAACCCATGCCCTCCTTGCGGCTATGAAGATCCCTCTTATCCCCGGTGGCATAGCAACCACTGCGGAGGACGCAGTGAAGCTGGCGCAGAAGATCGGTTTTCCTGTTGCCGTAAAGCTGGCATCACATCAGATTGTGCACAAGACTGAAATGGGCGGAGTGCAGTTGAACTTGGCCGATGACCACGCAGTGCGCGACGCATTCAACCGGATTCGGGCCAGGCTCGAACAGGCTGGCCAGTTGGAGGCAATGGAAGGAGTGCTCGTTCAACCGATGCTGTCAGGTGGAGTGGAGGTGATGGTCGGCATGACCCGCGATCCACTTTTCGGCCCCGTGATCGCATTCGGCCTCGGGGGCATTCACGTGGAAATTCTTGGCGATCTCCAGTTCCGCGTCGCACCGCTGACCGATCGCGATGCGAGCGACATGGTGAAAGCGATCAAGGGCTATCGGTTGCTCACCGGCTATCGTGGCCAGCAAGCCGTTGATCTGAAGGCGATTGAAGACGCGCTGTTACGCATCTCTCACCTCGCCGAAGCGATTCCCGAAATCAGCGAGCTGGATTTGAATCCCATCTTTGCCCTCCCAGAAGGTCATGGTTGTCGGATCGTGGATGCGAGGATACGAATCGAGCCATCACGACACACCGTTTAGGAAATCGCTCCAGCTCCACTCTCTAATACGAACTCTCTTAGAATGAACATGCTTGAGGGTAAATTACTTATGTCATCCCAAATGACATAGTTGGCAGGCTGGAGATCTTCCAGCACACCACTCCAACCTGATTCTTCGGTTTGAACGGGATATTCCGACCTGGGGTGAACGTTGAATATGACACCTATACCAGCAGTTCAAATAGGCATAGCATATCCCACGCCTTCATGGTTTTTTAGCGACTTGAATTTGGATTGCGATTGGTGTTGGGTTGATTTGCAAACTGTCGCGCCCAAGTTTTGCTTCCGCCACACCTTCAGCTCTTAATGCCTCAAGTAGTGCCGCTCCCGCCTTTCCAGCGTTCAAGCCGGCTTCTTGTCCGATGACTACAACGACGCCAGATGCTAATCCCATCAAATGACCGTACGAATTATTTGGATTGAATACCCAGCCAGCCTTTACTAAGGTCTCAGCGATAACGTTTGAGAATGTAGCGGGCTCAGGCTCACCAGGGTATGTGACAACTTCAAAGGTGGTACCCAAGAACGGTTTCAGTTTTCCGGTAATACGTTCTCTCTGCTCATCCGTCAGTGAACGCGGTGCTTTAAACTTGGCTAACTCCAATTGCGCTTCGGCTGCCTTTTTATCAGCCTTAGCAGCACGTTCGTTTGCTTCCGCGATCATGACCCCTTTGTCCGATAATTCTTTGCTTAGCTTTTCATCCTTGAGTCTTAAGAGTCGATCTTGAGCTTCTGACAAAAGCTTCGCTTCCCGATTGACCATCATTTGGGCAATTACCAGGACAGATGCTGCAATGGCCGTTGCAGCCATTCCTCCAATTACCCATTTATTCCACCATGCCACAGACTGGCTTAGTCGTTGAATCTCGTCAGTTATTGATTGGATGTCGAGCACGTTGTCTTTCCTAGAAAGGCTGTCAACTGTCAGGCCGTAAACTCGACCGGCACTTTCCGACCAATCCGCGCTTCAAGCGCGATGAGCATTTCCAGGCTGAATTTGTCCCACTTGCCGCGCACGAGGTCGGACACGCGGGATTGCGCAATGCCTAATTGCTTAGCGGCCTGAGCTTGAGTGAGCTTGCGCTTTTCAATATAGAGACGAAGGTCGCTCATGAGATTCGCGCGCATTTGGAGCACAGCGGCTTCATCTTGATCAAAACCGAGATCAATAAAGACATTGCCGCTGGACTTGGCCACATTCGTCTTCACGGATGCCCTCAATCCTTTCCTCAGGCAGAACTAGGACGCCCACTTCATGTGGAGTTTGCGGTGGTGCATGGCACAGTCACGCAGGTAGAGGTTGATCAGGCTCTGATAGGGAATACCCATTTCCTCGGCTATGGACTTGAAATAGGCGACCGTATCACGATCGAGCCGCATCGTGACCGGCTGTTTCAAATATTTCACATACGGGTTCTTACGCCCTTTCATCTTGGAAAAATCGTAGTGCTCTCTCATCGTCTTCTCCTCCAATATTCTCGTTCTTCGCTTTTATCAGCCCGCCTCGCAGAGAATAGCCTTACAACGGTCTCACTCTCTCGGAAGCAGTGGCACGCGACGATCACACGCAACTTGAAGCTCATGCCGAGCATAATAAATCTGTCTTCGTCATCAGAGTGATCTGGATCAAAGAATTGAATGGCATGCTCATCAAAAAACACCGTCTGTGCCTCATCGAACGAAATACCGTGCTTCCTTCGATTCGCCTTTTCCTTTATAGCATCCCATTCAAAACGCATGGAGTTATGTACACTGTACGTATGCGTTATGGACTCGTCAAGCCAACACTCTGACGATCATGTTGGCAAGGGGAGTTTAGTAGGTCTGATTCCTTTACTTGTCCTTTGATCGACAGGATATCCGGCGAGGCCTGGCAAATAACGCGCGTAATTCATCCTTTGCAGCCTCAAGCCGAGCGCGCTGGCTCGCATGAAGCTGCCGACCTGCCCGATTGATATAGAAGGTGAGCATCGACATCGCTGAACGGAACGGGTCAGCCTTTCGACGGTCACTGCATTCCGCTGATCGCTTCAGTGAGCGGGCAATATCAGCCGGGTTCTCGAAGGTGAAGACACCCGGCTCCAAATCCAGCGCATTGCTCTTTTCGGTCACACGCTGAGACCACCTTTTACGTTTGGTCGGCGTCATTATACCGTCCTGATCCAAGCTCGGATATCGGCCAGCTACCGCACCATGGCAACGTGGGACAGCTTCGCGTGAGCCCCGAGCCTACTGCTCCGGATTCGGGTCTTTTCTGATCAGTGCGAGGTAGAGCAAGACATCGGCGAGATCTTGATCGGTCATAGTGGTGTCGGGAAACATGCCAGTGCCGGGATGACCTTCCCTGATGGCGCGGGCTCGTTCTTTGTTGGTTTTCAGGCGAAGGACGTTGGGATTCCGCAAGTCGGTGGGAGGAGGATTCAGTTTTGCGATGAGCTTCGCCGTGTCCGCTTCAAGTCGAGGAACTTTGTGCAGATACCCATCAATCCCATGACAGTAGTAGCAGACCCCTTTCCCATTAAAAATCTCCCGGCCTTGCGGGATATTGCCTTTGAGCTTTCCGGTCGGTTGCGAGGACGACGTCTCGGCCCAACCGTAACTGGTCATAGTTACCGACTCCACTCCCAGCCATCCCATCAAACAGAGACCAAACAAGATTAGCCGGCGGTAGCTGACCTTTGAAAAAAGGCCCCTGAGATCGCCTCGCCCTCGCCTTTGATCACTGTCAATGCTGACTACAACAGGCATTGTACCGATCCTCTGGAATATTCTTCATGTCGCTGAAGATCTTTGCGCACTCGTCTGGGCCGATAACGTTATCGATGGCAGGATACAGCGCCCGTTCTTCCTTCCTATTGTGAGAACTCAAGAGGTTGAGGAGCGCCTGCTCGTCCTGATCGGACTCGAGATTGTGTCCTTCCACTTTTTGATGAATGGCTTCGAGTAGCTTTTTGATCTGTTCATGTTCAAATCGCATGATGGGCGTCGGCCCGTCCTCGATCATCCCGGTTTTCTCTTCCCAGATCGGAAACAGCAGTTCCTCTTCCCAGACGATATGGCGTTGGAGACCTATCTTAAACTCCTTGAATGCTTCCTTCGCCTTGGGAAAATCCGACCGTTTCACTGTTTGAAAGGTCTTAAACAACTCATCCAGGCGGTCGTGATCTTTCTCATAGAATGTCGTGATCGTCTGTTGCTCAGTCAATTTCATCCTCCCATCAGTGATGATCATCCCTCTCCGACTCTGTATTCCACATGACAAGCCACACAGGCTTTCAAGACATTATTCACCGATGGCAAGATCTGCTTCAAGTCTTTACTCGGGATCACCCGCACCAATTCCTCCGCTGCCTCATGATGGGCCAGAGCAAGATCATGGTAGGCGGCAGGGAACTTCTCCGGTTCCTGATGGGCCATGGCCTGGCGACGTCTGAAAAAGCCGATATGCGCCTCGGTCAGGCCCTGGGCCAATTCATAGTCCTCTTCCACCAACGCATTCATGATCACCTGAAGCGTTTCCAGGTGTTGCAGCATAACCGCGCGATGTTCCTTCCCGGCCGATAATGACAAAGGAATGGAATATCTGGTATCGGGGATCAGGCACGGATTCACATGCATAGTGCTGTGAACCCTCCCGGCATCTGCGCAGCCGGCAGCCACCATCGTACACAGCAGTCCTCCACTGAGCAGGACGGTAGTTCCCTTAGAGAATGAAGCGTCCGAGAGTCTACACATCGATCACGGTTCCTCACTGAATCAACCTGTCGGCCCAGTCAGCCTTTCCGCTCCACTTGATTCACCCGTTCCCAATATCTGTGTACTCGATCCTGGATGTGCGCGATCACTTCCTTCTGCAAGGTCGGTTCAAACAGATGGCGGAACCGTCCCTGGAGCTTGAGATAGTCCTCCACCGGCTTCAACTTGGGAATATAGGTGTGGGTGACCTCACCGTTGATCGCCTCTTTCAATGGCCACAGACCGGTCTCGACCGCCAATTTCGCGACCTCTGGTGTCTCACCAGGATCGTACAGCCATCCTGTTGGGCAGGCGGAAAGTGCGAGGAAGAGCTTTGGTCCCTCGAATTTGGACGCTCGCGCGAACTTTTCTTCCAGGTCCAGGGGATAGCGCGGAGCAACGGTTGCGATATAGGGTGGCTTGTGTGCGCGCCAGATTTCGAAGATATCTTTCTTTTCCTGTAGCGTGCCGGCTTGGTGCTGCAGACTACAGGGGGAGGTCGCCGTCCGCGCTCCGTAGGGTGTCGCGGAAGACAACTGCATCCCAGTGTTCCCGTAGGCTTCATTGTCATAACAGAAGTAATAAAAATCGAGGCGGCGATGAATGGCCCCCGACGTTGAGGAGAGCGCCATGTCATACGTGGAGCCATCCCCTCCCAACACCACGATCTTGAGATTCTCCTCCTTCGGCAACCGTCCTTTGGCGATCAAGACATCCAAGGCATCACGAATACCTTGCGCCCCGGCAGGTGCAGACCCCATGGTGGTATAGAGCCATGAGCCCTTAAACGGCGTGAAAGGATAGGCAGCCAGCATCGTAAAGCAGCCGGCCGCGTTCACATAGACGACGTGATCGCCCAACCCCTTCGAAGCCAGTCGGAGCGCTTCCAACCCCCCGCATCCGGCGCAAAGAGACGTTCCCGGGAACACGTGCTCCTCACGTGGGACTTGTTTAATTTTCTTAAATGTCTCCCGTTGCCATGTCATGGTCAAAACTCGTTATTCGTGACTCGTCAATCGTCACCCGTGGAATTCCGTTCATCGCCCCTCAGCCCGCGTGCAGTCCGTTTCACGATTGACGACCGACGCGTGACGAGCATTTCCAGCCACGAGACATTGACTAGGAGCCATTCGGTCTTGGCCCCGCAGCCAGTACCTGGAGCTGAGTCATTTCGCTGTGCTCGGCTTCTGTATAGAGCAGCACTGGACCGATTCCTTTGCCACGAATTCCGGCTTCTGCTGTCTGCTCGAAGGTGGCGCGAAACTCTCCCTCCGAAATATTCTTTCCTCCCAGGCCTCCGATAAAGGAACAGAGCGCCCGCGGCCGCAGCGGTTCATGATAGAGGCACGCCCCGATTTCTTGAAAGAGAATTCCACCCTGACCCGGCGAGAGATTCTGATCCAGGACCGCCACAGCCCGCCTGCCAACCAGCGCGCGTCGGATCGCGTCAGCGGGCCAGGGGCGGATCATGCGGAGCCTGAGCAGGCCCGCCCTGCGGCCCTCTTCCCTTGCCGCATCGACGGCTGCCTTGCCTTTGCTTGCAAACGCATTGGTCATGACCAAGACATCCTCAGCATCCTCAAGCCGATACCCTTCCACCACCCCATAGCGACGGCCGAACAGCCGGTTGAACTCGAGGGCGGCTTCCTCATGCGCCTCCAACGCATTCATCGACGCCAAATGAATCTGATGCCGGAAATAACTGTAGATCGACCCGCCCAACACGGCTGTGCCGAGCGCGTGGGGGGCTGAGGCTCTAAACCCGAGATGGGCAGGACGGAAGGGCGGCAAAAACTCTCTGACTTGACCTGCATCCGGTATGCTCACCGGTTCTCGGGTAAAGGACAAATAGAAGCCGTCCAGATTCACGATGACCGGCAGCATCACCCGCTCATCCTCGGCAATCCGATAGGCCATGAGAATCGAATCCAGCACTTCCTGGCAGGTCTCAGCATGGATCTGCAGGAAGCCGGAGTCTCGCGCAGCCAACACATCGTTGTGATCTGGTTCAAGCGTAATAGGGGCGGCCAGCGCCCGCGAGACGTTCACAAGCACGAGCGGAACGCGCCAGCCTGAGACCGAATACAGCAGCTCGAACGCGTGCAGAAGCCCTTGGCTGGATGTCGCGCTGAACACCCTCGCCCCCGTCGCCCCGGCAGCTCCGGCCGCTGTCATCATCGAGTGCTCAGAATCCATCGTCACGACCCGTGCCGCCATTTGCCCATTCTCGCACCACTTGGCCAGCGCCTCGATGATTTCGGTCTGCGGCGTGATGGGAAAAGCGGGTACGTAGTCGACATCGGCCAGGCGGGCCCCCCAGGCTGCGGCAAGGTTGCCGGTCATCATTTCGCCGTCCATGCCGCTTCTCCTTCCTTCTCTCGCTCAGCGACCAATGCTCGAGTCGGACATTCCTGGACACAGATCTGACATCCCTTGCAATGATCATAATCGATCACCGGCCTGTCGTCCTTGGTCATCGAAATGACCCCGTCAGGACAATAGACGAAACAGAGCCAGCAGCCGTTACACTTGTCGGGTACCAGTACCGGCCTAAAGGTCCTCCACCCCCCGGTCTCACGCAAAAGCGAATTTGCGGCGGCACTGATTCTGGCGGTTCCTCTGCTCGGCGGTTCATAGTTCGGTATTCGAAGCCGTGTCGAACCGGGAACCCTGCGCGAGCCGGTTTCAAGAGCAACCACCGGCACCGCGTCATAGCAATGACGCGCTGCAACTTGATTCTGTTCAATCACCGATGGGGCAAGCCCGAGATCTGCCAGCTCTCGCGAAATCGCCTCGTGGATCGACTCCTGACGGAGACCAACGAGTCGTCCGGCGACGGCACCAAGCAACGCACTGATTGCGCCCCGCTTGCCAAAACGCTGGAGCGCAACCTCGGTCAGGTCCAACGCCGTGACGCGACCGGAGAGCGAGATCTGTGTCGCCAACTGCTCGGCAGAAAGTGACGAATTCATGAAGAGGACCGTCTTCTCGTCAACACCATCCAGCACTCGCGCGGCGGGATCACTGATGAGCGATGTGTCGGCGACCACCACAACGGTGGGATGAGCGATGATCCCTCGTTCGCGAATCGGTTCTCTCGCAATACGAGTAAATGCCGCCACTGGAGCCCCCCGCCGTTCCGCGCCGTAAATCGGGGAATCCTGGGCGACAAACCCTTCTAGGAACGCAGCGGTTCCCACGATTCGGCTGGCGGTCTTGGCCCCCTGACCTCCACGGCCATGAAAGCGAATGGCGAGCATGGCGCACCTCAGCTCGAGAACTTCTCCATTCTCTCTTTTACCGCCTCTCGACCTGTCCTCACGGCCGATTCGACGTCGGCTCGCTTCTCCTCCACGAAATGCTTGCCTCGCTCAATGACCTCATCAAGAGCCGCTCGCGCCTCTTTTGCTCGTTCGATGATTTCTTCTTCGGTCCTTCGAGCATGGCTTTGTATCACACGACGTGTTTCTTCGCCGGATTTCGGAGCGAGAAGGATTCCCGCGATCATGCCTCCGATGGCTCCGCCGAGAAATGCGAGGAGAACCGTTTCAGGTGAGCTTCTACCGTCCTGATGTGCCATGGTGAATCCTCCATTGCTATGAGCGTACTTCCTGTAGAAAAAGCCAAGTCCGTGCCAAAGAAGCTTAGGGGTAGGTCATAAATTGTTGTAATGTACCGAGCCGTTGTTGGACGATTCGGAGGAGAGACCGCTCGCTCTGTGGCATTCCAGGTCCCATCACGAAATACCTCTGTCGCAGAATGCCACAGGCTCCCATGGGCAATTGAAGCAGAGTTAGCCGACGGGATTGAACGGAGCCACGCTGCGAATGTACCTCAGTACATCTCGAATCTCCTGATCCGATAACCGATCAGCCCAGCCATGCATCGGACTGAAGAGGACCCCTTGTTTAATCGCGATGTACAGTTCCATATCGGTTCTTGTACGCGATTTCGGTGCCCGAAAATTCGCAGGCGGAACGATCAATTCCTTGATATCAGCCCCTAGCCCATCACCGGTGGTTCCATGGCAGCCGACACAATGTTGTTGGTATAAGGCCTCGCCTTTCTTTGGATTTCCGGACAGAGACTCGGCGACTGCCACAGAGCTGAACAGCCCGACTCCCAGAACACTCAGAATGCCTAAACACATAGTAGTTTTCACGACTTCCCTCCTCCCAACCGACTAAATGACCTGTCTCCTTGATACTCCCTTACCCACCGTGTTGCAATCGTAAGACCACGATGGTTCCCAAGAAAGGCCGTCATGATGGCCGAACCGAATCGAGCTTGCTTCATGCCCTGGCAGTTTTTGGATAGCCCGCACTGGGTGCTCCTCCGGTCTCACCAAGTGCTGGCAACTCTCTGGTCGCCTCGGTGAGTGTCCTGGCATCCCTGACGATTACCGTGACACCGGCATCGCTCAACGCATGCCCCGGTCCCTTGTCACGAATATCGTCCGGCGTGACGACTACATCAACGCGTTGCTCCAATAACCAATGCGCGACTTCCAGACCCCGCCCTCTAGGATGAGTCACGAACGGGTTCGCGATGACCATTTCTCTGACGCTCTCTTTCGTCGATGTCTGTCTGTCCGTCAATGCAAAATAGGGAGCGAGCCCGAAATGCCGGCTGACCGTCCCAGTCTGATCCGTCAGCGGCACTGCGATACGCACAGTCTCCCTTGAAACCGGCTCCATATGGATCATGACGCGTTCGACGAACGGAATCTCGCTGCAGATTTCAGACTCAATGGCATGACTGACTTGATGAGCTTTGTCTAGACTCTGCGCACGCACTCCGATCTCCGCTTCAAGGAAGCGATACCGCCCGGCGTTCCGACCCACCAGTGATCTGACCTCGACAACAGCCGGCTGTCGCTCGATAATGCGGCGTATCCGCTGCAGCGTCTCATTATCAATAGAGGCATCCAGCAAGACCCTCATACCCGCCGTCACCGTCTCCCAACCGGCATGGATGATCCACAGCACGATCACCAATGCAGCCGGCCTATCGAGCGGCCATCCGATCCATTGTCCTAGCAGAGAGGCGAAGACTACTCCCGATGACAAGACATGCGCCTGAAATTCCTTCGCGTCTGCCGTCAGGCTCGGCGAATTGACGGCCCGCGCAATGCGCAGCTCGTAGCGGCTGAAAAGCCAAGGCACGAGCGCCGCGATACCGACTCCGACTAGAATGGCCGGATGCATGACGACTTCTCGGCTGGCCCCAAACAGAGCCTCCCTCGCAATCTCGTAGGCGGTGAGAAAAATGAACAGCCCCACGATGATCGCTGCGACATTTTCGACCTTATACAAACCATAGGGAAAGGCGTGGGATTTCCGCTGTGAGAGGGTAAGACCGATCCACACGGTGGCTGAAGCGGCGAGATCGGCCAGATTGTGGGCCGTCTCGGCCATCAACGCGAGACTGCCTGAAAACGCCGCCATGGCAAGATTCAGACCGAGCAGGAAGAGGTTGACCAGAAGTGAGTACAGCGCAACCCGTTTGGCCAGCGGCGTGCCGTCGTCACGATCATCCGAGAAGAGTTGTGAAGACAGTTTCCCTGCCATCCCTGCCAAGCCTTCGCGACTCGTCATCGACAAGCCTCGCTGCCAGCCCAATACAGTCGTTCCATGGGAGCGACTGCCGAAGGAAATTTGCAAGTCGGTGGGCGACCGGTGAGAGCTATGTTCTTCTGGAATTGTGTTGGACAGCTGGGTGGCAGTCTCAGCTTGACTGTTCCAGAGTTGCAGCCTGCTCTATGGCCCCGGACCTCCAAGCTAGATGCAACTGCGGACCCAGCGTACGATGTCCTGCAGCCCGAAGGCCCCTGACTGCCGCGCCACTTGCTGTCCCGCTCGGAAGATCATCAGCGTCGGGATACTCACGATGCCGAACCGGGCTGCCAGTCCCTGTTCTTCCTCCGTATTTACTTTGGCCAGACGAACCTGAGGTTCGAGCATCCTCGCGGCCTGCTCAAAGGCAGGAGCCATCGTTCGGCAGGGACCGCACCAGGGCGCCCAGAAATCGACGACCAGCGGGATATCGCCACGCGAGGCATGACGGTCAAAATTCACTGCCGTCAGAGTGATCGGGCGCCCCGTAAGGAGCGGGGTGTGACATTGACCGCACTTGGGCCCCTCCGTGAGGCGGGCCGACGGGACACGATTTACGCCTCCACAATGAGGACAGACGATGTGGAACGTCTCTGTCACAGGAGAGCCCTTTTCAGGCAAAGAGGTCCCCCCACAGCTCGTTCACCGTCCCTCATCATCATCCAGCCCCGCCCGCCTCAGACGAGTCCGCAACCGTTCAATCTCATCGAGCAGCTCGAGCATCACTGCGGCTGCATCGAGACTGGCTCCGAAATCACGTTGCAAGCGGGCGATTCGCAAGGCGCACCTGAGATCCGCCGCGCGAAATCTCCAGACTGAGGCCTCGTGTCCATCGGGGACCAAGACACCTGCCGCCACCAATTCACACACCCACTGAGACTCGGCCTGACATGCCCTGGCCAGTTCTTCGATCGAGAGCGCGCCTTCATCACCGATCACGATTCCCGTCAAGATCTCTTGGTCCGTCATCGTTCACACTCCGAGTTTCTGGCGAGGGTTGAAGGCCAGCGTCTCCGCCATGGTTCGATAGAGCTGCTGGGCCTGCGGCGTATCTGCTTTCGGCAGAACCACTTGCAGGACAAGATAACAGTCGCCGGCTGGTTCGCCCGGAAGACCACGCCCCTTGAGCCTCAGCGATTGTCCGCTCTGCGAACCAGGCGGAACCTTGACCTTGACCACCCCGGTTGGAGTCGGCGCGTTGATCGTGGCTCCGAGGGCTGCTTCCCACGGAGCCAGCGGCAAGGTGAGAAACACATCCCGCGCCTCTAGCCGGTAGAGCGGATGAGGAGCGAAGTGGACCTCCAGGTACAAATCACCCGGGGCGCCGCCGCCGATGCCCGGCGAACCCTGTCCCGCCAGCCTGATCAATTGGCCCCCACGGAGACCTTTCGGTATCCGCACGTTGAGTGTCCGCTCCCGTAACGCGACACGACCGTGCGCGTCCAGGTGCGGCATGCGCAGCGTGAACGTCCGGGTTGCGCCGGTCACGGCATCCTCGATTCCGATGAAGATCTTGGCATGATGGTCCTCACCACCGGCGCGTGGAGGTCGGGCGGCGCGACCGAGGCCCACGAATAACTTTGAAAAGAAATCGCTGAACTCGAAGGCCTCCCCCGGGGGCACGGTACCTCGCGTGAACTCAAATCCGGCGCCCCAGTCTGGAGGAGGGGTAAATTCCTGTCCTGGTCGCCAACGATCCCCGAGTTGATCGTACGCCGCACGTTTCTCCGGATCTTGAAGCACATGATAGGCCTCGCCGATTTCCTTAAACCGTGCTTCCGCACCGGCCTCCTTGCTGACATCCGGGTGATACTTGCGCGCCAGCTTGCGATAGGCCTTCTTGACATCCTCGGCTGTGGCCGTGCGGTCAATGTCGAGGATCTTGTAATAGTCCTTGTATTGCATTCCAAAAGACAGCCTGTTCCACTCGATGTCTGTCAGACGACGTGCGTCTGGGCAACCGGAATGACGACGATCTTTCCGTCTTTGAGCTCCACACGAGCGGAATCGCCGTCCCGTAGCTCCCCTTGCACCAGGGCATAGGCGATGGGGATTTCGAGATCCTGCTGGATCAATCGCTTTAGCGGACGCGCACCGTACACCGGATCATAGCCGCGTTGAGCGAGGTCTTCTTTCGCCTGAGCCGTGACCTCGAGGGCAATCCTCCGCTCGCCCAGACGCGCTTGCAGATGGGTCAACTGAATGTCCACGATCGTGACCAACTGTTCGGTCGAGAGCGGATGGAACACCACCGTCTCATCCACACGGTTCAAGAACTCCGGCCGGAAATGCCGGCGGAGGTCCGTGATGGCCACCGTTTTCATCTCTTCATAAGACAACCCTTGCTGCTGGGCCGCCAGGATGTCTTGGCTTCCGACATTGGAGGTCATGATCAACACCGTATTCTTGAAATCCACGGTGCGCCCGTGCGAGTCGGTCAGCCGGCCGTCATCCATAACTTGCAGCAGGAGATTAAACACATCATGGTGCGCTTTCTCCGTTTCATCGAAGAGGATCACGGAAAACGGACGACGCCGGACCGCTTCTGTCAGTTGACCGCCTTCCTCGTACCCCACATAACCAGGCGGTGCACCGATCAGTCTGGCGACGGTGTGTTTCTCCATATATTCCGACATGTCGATGCGGATGAGATTCGCTTCATCATCGAAGAGGGTGGCGGCCAGCGCGCGAGCCAGCTCGGTTTTTCCGACTCCGGTGGGACCGAGAAACAGGAATGAGCCGATGGGCCTGGCGGGATCCTTGATTCCGGACCGGGCGCGCACCACCGCATTGGCCACGGCTTGCACCGCCTCCTCCTGGCCGACCACCCGCTTGTGCAGGAGATCTCGAAGATGCAGCAACTTCTCCATCTCCCCCTGGACAAGACGGGCGACGGGAATACCCGTCCAGCGGCTGACGACCTCCGCGATGTCCTCTTCATCCACTTCCTCTTTGAGTAAACGATGTCCGTCTTGCTTCGTCGTCAAGCGCTGTTCCTCTGCGGCGAGTTCTCCCTCCAACCTGGGCAATTCGCCGTATCGTAACTCCGCGACCCGATTCAGGTCGTAGGCCCGCTCGGCCCGGTCCATCTCCTGTTTCATGGCTTCGATCTGTTGACGCAGCGTATGCAGGCGGGCGACGGATACTTTCTCTGTTTCCCATCGGGTCTTCAGCGTATCGCGTTCGCGCACCTTCCCGGCAAGCTCCTGTTCGAGCGTCTCCAATCTCGCCCGGCTGGCGGGATCGGTTTCTTTCCGGAGGGCTTCCCGCTCGATCTCCAGCTGCAACACCTTTCGCGAGATTTCATCGAGCTCGGCCGGCATGCTGTCGATCTCGGTCCTGAGACGTGCCGCCGCCTCATCCATGAGATCGATGGCCTTGTCAGGGAGAAAGCGGTCGGCGATATATCGGTGGGACAGCCGGGCGGCGCTGATGAGCGCGGCGTCTTTGATGCGCACGCCATGATGAATTTCATACCGTTCCTTGAGCCCTCGGAGGATCGAGATGGTGTCCTCGACCGTCGGTTGACCGATGAGCACCGGTTGAAACCGCCGTTCGAGCGCCGCATCCTTTTCAACGTGCTTGCGGTACTCATCGAGTGTGGTCGCTCCGATCATGTGCAATTCGCCGCGAGCCAGCATAGGCTTGAGGATGTTCGCCGCATCCATCGCCCCTTCGGCCGCGCCCGCCCCTACCACGGTGTGCAACTCGTCGATAAACAGCAGAATCCGGCCATGCCCCGCCTGGACTTCTTTGAGGACCGCCTTCAGGCGCTCTTCGAACTCGCCGCGATATTTGGCTCCGGCGATCAACGCTCCCAGGTCCAATCCGACGACGCGTTTGTGTTTCAGACCTTCAGGCACATCTCCCTTGACGATCCGTTGAGCCAAGCCCTCCGCGATGGCGGTCTTGCCGACCCCCGGCTCACCGATCAGTACCGGATTGTTCTTCGTACGGCGTGACAGAATTTGAATCACGCGCCGGATTTCTTCATCCCGCCCAACAACCGGGTCCAGCTTGCCCTCCCCGGCCAGTCTCGTGAGATCACGCCCGTACTTCTCAAGGGCTTGATAGGTGCTTTCGGGATCCTGGCTGGTCACCCGTTGGTTTCCCCGTATCTGTTGGAGGGCAGTTAAGAGGCGATCGCGGGTGATGCCGAGCGGTCTGAAAACACCCCCCTCCGCCACCATCGCGAGCAAGACATGTTCGACGCTCACATAGTCATCACGCAGGTCGCGCATCTCCTGTTCGGCCTGGGCCAGTACCCGCGACAAGCGTTCGGTCAGGTAGACCTGTCCCGGCGCAGATCCTGGCCCCTGCACTTGCGGAAGCCGGTCGAGCGCCGCCTCCGCCGCCTTACGCACTGCGGCGGGGGAGAAACCAGCCTGTTCAAACAGTGGACCAGCCAGACCTGCTTCCTGTTCCATCAGTCCCAGCAGAAGGTGTTCGACATCGAGGCCTTGATGGCTTCGGCGCCTCGCATGGGCTGACGCAGCCTGCAGGGCTTCCTGGAGCTTCACTGTCATGCGGTTGACGTCCATCATGTTCTCTCAGGTTGTATTCTTCCGAAATGTGAAGCCGTTCTGTTCATCATGCAGGCACAGGCGCTTCCCTGAGCTAGCATCCGCAGTGCCAAAGACGCACCAGGAGCAACAGACGCATTATATGCGCACTTACAGCCAATTGTGGAGGGGAGAAGGCTGATGCCGGACTAGCGTTCACCTTTCCTGTAGCAGATAGGGGCAGATCCGCAATGGGTGATTTGTAGCAGAACGCGTCATGGGGTTGCGCCTAACGCATAGGACCCCTTTCCGGCATACATGAGGTCCAACTCAGCGGAAGCCGCAGACGCTTTCTGCTATGCTCCCTGTCTTCGCTTGAGTCACTACGATGGAATCTCTCCCGGCTTCATATGTTGCCGTCATGGCGCTGGCTTTTCTGTCCGGCGGCACGACCTTACTCGGTGTCGCGCTTGCCATCGCGGTCGGCGACAATCCAAAAATCATGACGATGGGCATCGGCTTCTCGACCGGCATGATGGGTATGATTTCCGTCTTTGAACTAATACCGGAGTCCTTGAGCCTCGCCGGAGCCTCAACCACAATCATCGCGGCCGGCCTGGGAGCCGGACTCATTCTCGCGCTGCATATCCTGATTCCGCACGTTCATCTCGACAGAGAACGGTCTCCTTCGGTCGAACTCCGCGCGGCCTACCTCACTGCATTCGGTCTGATCCTGCACGATGTCCCGGAAGGCTTTGCGATGGCGAATGCGTTCCTGGCCTCGCCTTCCCTCGGTATATTGATCGCGATCGCGATCGCACTGCACAATATTCCCGAAGAATTCGCGATGGCGATCCCGGCTGTCGCCGTCAAGAACCGGACACTCTTGTTCAAGGCAGCGATTGCCTCAGGACTCGCCGAACCGGCCGGCGCGATCTTCGGGTTGTTTGCCGTCCATTTTAATCCCGCGCTCAACCCCTCGTTGATGGCAATAGCCGCCGGTGCCATGGTCATGATTTCCTTCTTGGAGCTTGTTCCAATGGCTAGGAAATTTGGCAAGATGGAATCATTCGCGTTAGGCATTGCCGGCAGTGTAGTGGTCTACTTGGCCCTGCACGCCGTCTTTTCTCATGAAGGGAGTGGAATCCCATGACTGCTTACACCTACCACCCTATGTGCGAAATCACGCATCCAGTCAGGCGCAGACATGAAGTCGGCTCACCACTCACCAGTGTTACGTGATTTCTGCGGCCGAGCGAATGATCGACTCCAGATTCTTCAGACTCTGCGGCTGTCCGAGCACAATCAAGGTATCTCCTGACGCCAATTTAATCTTAGAACCGGGATTGAACTCCAGATGCCCGGATCGCCGCTTGACGCCGACCACGATCAGGCCCTGATCCTGATCAAGTCCGCATTCGCAGGGTGTTTTCCCGTCAAATCGCGAGCCCTGTTGGATCGTGATCTCTTCGATCTGCAGATCCAAGTGTTCGCTCTTCGTGGCCAACTCCAAAAAATCGACGACATGAGGCCTGAGGAGCACTTGCGCGACCTGGGTGCCGCCGATCAAATACGGAGAGGACACGCGGTTGGCGCCTGCTCGCACCAACTTTTGTTCGGACCCTTCTTCACCGGCACGCGCTACGATGTACAGTTCCTTGTTGAGTCCGCGAGCCGTCAACACGATGTAGAGATTTTCCACATCGGAATTCACGACTGACACCAACCCTTTTGCGCGATCGACACCAGCCTGGACGAGCACATCGTCTTTGGTTGCATCGCCTTCAATCGTGATCATGCCATCCCGTTGTGCTGCGGCGACACGGTCTGGGTTCTTTTCGACGACCACGAGGTCAGCCGGCTTCGCACGCAGTTCCCTACAGATGTGCTGGCCCATTCGGCCGTAGCCACAGACGATATAGTGGTTGGCAATCGCTTTCACTTTTCCTCCGGATCGGTACCGACCAAATACGTGCCGCAACTCCCCTTCGAGCACGAATCGCGCGAAATTTCCCAGTACATAGAACAGTGTGCCGACTCCAGCTAGTATGAGCCCAATCGTGAAGGCCCGGCCGGCAGCCGAAAGGGGATTGACTTCCCTGTACCCTACTGTCGTGATCGTCGTGACGGTCATGTAGAGCCCATCGAAGACCGACCACCCTTCGATGATCACGTATCCACACGTGCCAATGGCAATCACCAAGGCGAGCACACCTGCCGCATGCAACAGGTGGCGTAAGGGATCGCCAACGTGATTGGGGGGCTCCATGAGCGGGTATCATCCTGTTCGACGAGAAACTCCGGCTTTCACGCGCGGGGGAATCCGAATAATTAGACGTCCACTTCTACCATGTTTCGGTAAAGCCGTGTCACACCGTACTCAGTCCCGTAAGAGTTTTCAATTGATGCGGTGAGGTGGTGTTCACGTTGAGACGGACCGGGAGTCGTTGCGGCGGACCGAATCGTTCCAATGGAATGTCGTGAAGCCGTTGGATGTGGGGGGGACACATCAGCCGCAGACGCGTTTCTCGCCCACGCCTGGTCAATTGGTAGAATCTGGGGGCATGGTGAGCACGGCCGCGATTGCCTCCCTATTCGTGTGTGGCTTGAACAGATGTTGGAATCGGGTTTGTAGTTCGAGGTATTGCTCCAGCGGATCCCCGTCCGATCGACCACTGTCCCCGCCCGAGCAGAAAGGCACGTGGATATGGAGATGCCGTGCGCCATGGCGATGCGAGGGACATTCTTCCCGGTACCCAGGAGATTGCCAGGGGCCTCGCCCGCCGCCTGTGTCGTGTTCGTCCGCGCGAAGGGGGGCGTCGCCACGGACCGTTGAATACCGGTGTTCATATGCGCTTCGTTGTCGTAACAAGCGAACTCGGCCAAGACTTGCTGCTCCCACGCATCAGGCATGCCGAGCAATGGGTTGCGCTCTCGTGTCCCCACGCGGGTGACGCGCCAGCCCTGTTCCCGCGACAACCGTCCGCGATTTCCGGAGCGAGCTGGGCACAGACCTTGTGGCCTCTGCCTGCCATCTTTTCGTCATCTCCTGCGTCATGGCCGCACCTAGTTCTTTCAGAAAGGAGCCGGCGGCCTCCTGAGCCGCCTGTTCACGCGTGGTGCTGCCGGCATTGCTACGGGTGCCAAGAGCATGAGAACCGCGATGCAACCAACGACCGCCGTCCCCAACCGAAATCCCTGCTCGTTCGTCATGGCATCAGTTCAACCATTGTACAGTGGTTGAACTCAATGCTGGTGTTGCTGCCCTTCGCCGAATCCTCCACTCCCATGATCGCCACCGTCATGTCCGCCCTGTCCGCCACCACCCATCATGCCGCCCATTCCGCCCATCCCAGACTGATGTTCACCACTTGATTGGCCGCCTCCGTGCCCACCACCTCCCATCATTCCACTTCCCATTCCACCCATCATGCCGCCCATTCCGCCTCTCCCACCCATCATCCCACCTTTACCCATACCGCCCATTCCGCCTCCATGCTGCCCTTCACCCTTGCTCTTCATTTGTTCATGATGGGCACGGTCCTTTTCCCGTTGATCGGGAGTCAACAGGGCCATGGCGGTGCGCTTACTTTTGATCGCTTCGAACAGACAGGCTCCTTCCGATTTTTTCAGTTGCTCGACCTTTGCCTGAATCGCCTTAAGGTCGACCTGTTCCTCCTCCAACAGCGCGTCTAGTTCGAGCTTCGCCACCTTGGCGTCGGCTTCCAACCTGGCCTCCGAGCGTTTGAAATCCAGCTGGATGGCCTTGAGCTTGCTGATTTGCTCCTGCGTCAACTCAAACTCCTTGGCATGCTTCAATAAATGTTTCAGGTAGTGCCCACTATGATCGTGCTGTTCCTCCTGATCGTGGCCACTATGCCCTTTCTTCCCATGGCCTTCGTCGGCAAAGGTCGGTGCCACCAACATAGCGGCGATCACCCCAGCTCCTGCAACTGCAACCATCCATCGCCTTATCCACTTCGTCATAACTGTACCTCCAGGTTTTGATCCTTTGACAAACTGATCGCCCGCCTCCTCCATCCACTGAGAGCGTTTTCATCAAGATTGGATTCAGATCAATTGCGAATCTTGCGCCGCCCCTCGGCTTCGTAAGACCTGGGGAATTTATTCAGGGAAACAGTGGTTTAAGCGGGTGTATCACGTACGAGTGGTGCGATGTGATGCAGGAATACTCACGGCCAGGTTGTCAGGTGGGGAAAAACGCTACAAAGGATGCCTGGCGGAGCTACCCAACACCCAATTCAAGAGCCCGCCAGTGCCAGCCCGGTCAGGAGAAGTTAGGGAGGAGGACCGTGACGAGAGGCTCACATTTTATTCATCCATCTCATCTCCCTTTCCTCCATGCCTCATCCCTTTCATTCCACCCATACCACCTCTATGACCTCTCATTCCTGGCCCATGCATGCCCGCGAAAGTTTGTTCGTACTGAATCAGAGCCCAGATTTCTTCATCCGACAGGACTTGGCCAAACCCAATCATGCCGGTTCCGGGAGAGCCATGTTTGATGACCCAGAAAATTTCCCCCTCTGTACGGTGCCGCCAGAATCCGTGGTGCTGAAAATTCCGAGGGGAAGGATTCAGCTGAGCGCCTCCTGGTCCTGTGCCGTCTCCATTGACTCCGTGACAGGTGAAGCATGTGCCCTTGCCGTGATAGAGCGCCTTCCCTTTTTCTACAACGTCTTGAGATGCCGGGAGCGGGCTCCTGAGCGCTCTGGCTTCGGCCAGCTTATTGGCCGGCACGACTGGTTGCATCATATGCCGTTCTGCCTCGCTCGTGGAAACTCCGAAGAAAATCATAATAGCCAGTACCGAGAACGTCTTTGTCTTCATCGCCCTGCTCCTTCATCGATGGGACCCACATGGAATCCATGAGACGCCTTGCCGAAGCTGTCACAGATCCAATTCCACCATTTTGCGGTGGAATCGAGTGATGATGTTCGGGTCCGGCGTCAATCTGATCTGGGCTTCTTCCTTCCCTTTGTAGGGCAGCAGGTTCAACACGTATCGCAAGCTCTCGAGACGTGCCGCCTGTTTATCGTTCGCCTTCACGATGATCCAGGGACTGTACGTCGTGTGTGTCTTGCTGAACATCTCTTCTTTGGTGCGGGTGTAGGCATCCCACAGTTCCTGTGCCTTCTCATCGACCGGGCTGAGCTTCCACTGTTTCAAAGGATTCTGGCGCCTGGCTTCGAAGCGCCGGGCCTGCTCTTCTTTTGAAATGGAGAACCAAAATTTGATGATGGTAACGCCATCTTCATAGAGCATGTGTTCGAACTCGGGCACCTGCTGCAGGAAGCGTTGGTGCTCCTTTTTTGTGCAGAATCCCATCACTGGTTCCACGACCGCGCGGTTGTACCAGCTTCGATCAAAGAAAACGATCTCACCCTTGTTCGGCAGCTGCCTGATATATCGCTGGAAATACCACTGGCCCCGCTCTTCGTCGGTCGGCTTGGGCAGCGCCACGACACGCATCGCACGAGGGTTCAGGTGTTCCGTGAAGCGACGGATCG
The DNA here is from genome assembly GCA_029865225.1 of Nitrospira sp. GTDB lineage: Bacteria > Nitrospirota > Nitrospiria > Nitrospirales > Nitrospiraceae > Nitrospira_D. Next base: position 31,780 of record JAOUHJ010000008.1, on the reverse strand, counting down.
TTCCCCCTTTTCCCGCTGCATCCCGTCCTTCGACCAGAATCGCAATGCGTTCTCCCGTATTTTGGATCCATCGCTGCAGCTTGACTAACTCGACTTGTAATTGCCGCAACTCATACTCATACAGCAGCCTCTTACGGACATCTTGAAGGTCGACACCTCTGTTCTCCAACAGCTGAAAGAGGCCTTTCCTCGTATTGATTCTTTGCAGATCATCTTCGGTCAGGGTGGAGCCTGGATCCCCGATTTTCTTCAATACCCTATCGATGGCAGCACCACCCGGCGGTATATATCCATCTCCCTCCACCGGAACCCTGGTGGGGATCGCCTCCAAGTCGTTCTCATCCGCTCCGTGTGTTTGCCTCGTGAGTTCATCGCTCTCCGACACATCTCGATGTTTGCGGCCTTTGGACTTCCCGGTCGATTCGCCATCAGCAGCCATGCAAGACCTCCTCATCACCAGATATAGAATCAGAATGCCACACTTCGATCTCGCTCCGCCACGGCCTTGATGAAATCCGGCATGCCTTTGATGGAGGCACCGGCTACCAGATCGGCTGTACCAACTTGTCTGGCTACCGCACAGGCCCCGCAGACCCAGATCGGAACTCCCGCCGCCTGCACGGCAGCAAGCAACTCCTTCAGCGGGGTGAGGTTCACACCGGTCACATAATCGGCCACGCCTTTCCGCCCCAACGTCACGGCTTCATTCCATAGCCACAGGACCACATCGTGTCCTTGCTCTTTTGCCGTCTTCGCCGCCATGAACGGCAGCGTCGCCATCGTTGGATCATCTGTTCCTCGACTGCCCGAAATAATGAACGTTGCCACGTATACCCCCTTGGTTCAGTCTTCGTTTTTCGTCATTCATCTCTCGCGAGCAACGCTTCACGTGTTACTTCGCCAGCGAACGAATGTAGTGAATCAACTGCCACACCTGTTCGTCCGGCAGCCCAGCAAATGCCATCATCCCGGTCCCCGGCGACCCGTTCTTGATGATCCAGAACAGTTGGCCATCTGGTAACTCTTTCATCATTATGCCGCAGGTAAAGTTCCTGGGGGGCGGCACAAAGGCCCCGCCCATCAACCCTTTCCCATCGCCCAGTTCCCCGTGACACATCACGCAGGCCACCGGTTGCGCTCCTTTCAGGAACAACTCCTTTCCCGCCTTGATAGCACTGGATGACGACGGAAGCGGATTCGTCTTGGCCCAGAAGTCTGCCGGCGCTTTGGCTGTCTTGCGCGGCTGCACACAGGCGGTGCCTGGCGCACCTTCACCCGCGGCGGCCACATCAGGAACCCCCTTGAAGGTGACCTTCAAATAGGCAATCACATCCGCCACGCCTTGCTGGCCGATCGTAAGGCCCCAGTAGGGCATATTCGGCGATTTGCCGATGGCCACTCCGCCATGGTTGATGACATTATAAAGATATTCAATCGGAAGTTTGTCGAAGGGCATGTTGGCGTGAATGGCAGGCTTGGGCTCCAATCCGGAGGCCGCGGGACCGTCGCCTTTGCCGGTGAAGCCGTGGCACTGGGCGCAGTATTCCTTGTACAGCGTCTTGCCTCGATCCACGCTCGCATTGGCGAATTCCTGACTCATCCAGGGCTCGTAATAGTTGAAGTCCTTCACGCCCTGCGCGGCGAGAAATCCGATCACGGCCCGTAACTGCGGGTCGGTTGCATCGGCCAGAAATTCTCCGGTATGGGTGATGAAGTCCTGCGGATTCTGTCCAAAACGATAGAGCCAGTCCATGTTGTACCGCTGACCGGCATTCTGCAGAGCCGTGCTCTGTGGTCCACCAATCAGTTTGCCGTTCTCCTCGATCGTGTGGCAACCGAGGCAGGCGTGTGCTTTATAGGCCATCCCGCCGAAGGTCACATCGAACTTCGTCACTTTTGAGAGATCGAATGCGCCCACGGTGACACGCGGATCTTTGTTGTGTTCGGCAAAATAATCCGCGATCGCGTTCGCCTCCGACTCCGTCACCATCGGATGCTTCGATGGAACGTCCGTCAAGTCCCACCGATAGCCCTTGGCATAAAGCGGTGCTTCCTTTCCCGTGAGCCAACGAATAAGCCACGATCGTTGATATTTGCTGCCGGCCCAGATCAAATCCGGCGCTCGCAGATTGAACCGAGAATCGGCTGTCCCTTCCAGCCGGTGGCATTGCACACAGGTCTGTTGGATGAGGTCCTTTGCACGAGATTGATCGCTCGCGAAAGACGGCCCTTGAAACACGAGCGTCCCAACGATCAACATCCCTGTCGTGACGATCCCTACCCTCATCCTGCCGAAACTCATCTCACCCTCCTCCTCTCCATACGATCACGGCACACATTACACGTCCTATCTCTGAGGCATGCCTTCAGACCGGTTGGATTTTTGATGCGTGTGTGGATTCAGTTGTATTGTGATGATCGGCGTCACGGCGATAGCTTGGTGGACGGTGCAAGCATGCGCCACTTTCAAGAGTCGCTCTCGTTGTTCCGCGGTGACTCGATGAGGCACGTGGATTTCGATGTCGATACGACCGACACGGTGAGGACGTTCGGCCATGCCCCATTCCGCATCCACGCTGAGGCCGTCTCGATCAATGCCGTGTCGCCCGCAGAATTGCCCGACGAAATACGCGATACAACTTGCGACTGATCCGACAAAGAGTTCGACAGGACTCATTCCGGCGTCCCGACCTCCGTCCTCCGCCGGCTGGTCGGTGATGACTCGATGCTGCCCGCTCACGATGTCGTAGCGTGTCCCGCCATGAAAGGTGGCCGTAAGCTTCATCTCGCTCTTGTCAACCATTCAATATGGGGCATCCGCCGGCTTGCCCCCCTTGGGCCAATCATGGATCTTGCCGGAAAAGTCGGGGCGTGGCTGAGTATTGACATAGGCCGCGACATCAAACGCCTCATCGTCCGAGACGGTCCACCCCCACCCTCTCGGCATATTGGCTTTGATAAACGCAGCCGCCACGCTGATCCTCGCCATGTCCGCACCGATGTTGTACGAACGCGGTCCCCACACCGGCGGCGCCGTCATTGTTCCCTGCCCCTCGGAGCCATGGCAGAATACACATTTTTGCTCGTACACCTTCTTCCCATTAAGAGGATCCGGCTGATGGGTCGATGTAAGGCGTGGGATTCCTCGCCACGGCACAGCACTGCCTGCCGGCATATTCTGCGACAGCCATTCGATGTAGGCCACGATACCCGTCAGTTTGACACTGTCGGGCGGGAGTGACTTGCCGTTCATATTGCGCTCGAAGCACTCGTTGATCCGATCCGCAAGGGATACTTGTCGGCCGGCACGCTCGTGATAGCGCGGGTAGAGGAGACTGATGCCGACAAATGACGCCGCATTCGGGTTGAGGCCGGCATCCAAATGACAATTGGTGCAGTTCAGCCCATTCCCCACATACCGTTTCCCGTACCCTTGCGTGTCGACCACCATCAAGTAGCCCAGCCGTATCTGCTCTCCCCGGAGATCGCCGGGAATAGTTTCGGGTGAAGGCGGAGCAAACAACGCGTTAGCGGCTGCCTCCGTATCGGAAGAGCCAATGGAATTCTCCTCACCGGTCATCCGGGGAGGTGGAGCGCAAGCACTCGCCATTAACACAACAACCGCCAGCACGGTGCTTGCGATCGAACGTCTATCCATTCACCGGCCTCACTTCTTTAGGTTGGAAGAAGGAGAACAGGTGTTGATTCCCAGCAAGGTGAACAACGGGCAAAACCCTACCGCCCCGGTCAACAGTAATATTGCGCCGATGACCACGAATGCACCGGCAATGGTTGATGAGAGTCCGGCAAAAAGACCGATCGCGATCGCCAGCACCCCCGCCCCAATCCGTATCGGTCGTTCAATTCCGCCCACATTACAAGTCATGTCGATACCTCCTTGTCCCGCGGTTGTCCCACTCCCTGACAGACCCGTATGAGACAACTTTTGCCTGTTGGATTCATCTCTTATGGCTGCCCCTCAGCCTCGACCCTGAGGGTGCGCACGTAGGCCAAGACATCCCAGATTTCTTCATCGGAGAGTGAATGTTTCCACGCCCCCATGGCGGTATTCGGTTTGCCTTCATGAATGCGACGAAACAACGTCCCGTCAAGTCGACTTTGCACATCGGAAGCGGTGAGATCTGCCGGAGGCGGAACAAGCTTGATTCCCAATGTTCCTTTTCCGTCGATGCCATGGCAACGGATGCAGGTGTTGACGTAGATCTCCCGCCCGCTGACCGCATCGCCACCTTTAGCAGCAGTCACCAGCTCGCTTACTCCGAGATTGCTGAACCCCAGCCCCAGCACCCCAGCCAACAATGCGCAAAAAACAAGCATCCGTCCAGTGATGGGCATCTTTTTCCCCCTCATAAGTCTCATACTTTGCGAGCCGTGTGCCATGTTGCCCAAAGAGAAGTTGATAGTATTCTTATTAGGAAACCATGGCTTACGACATTTTGTGAGCATGGTGCGCCGACATGTGGCTTGAGCTGGTGAAAAACGCCTCAGGACTGTCTCGCCCACTGGCGCAGGATGCTACAGAGCCTCACTCCCGCATAGTTAAAGCTCGGTAGACGTGAAGGCCAAACGCCGAGTGGACTTGTGACCCCTTATCTGATGGCGTGATCCTCGAGTACGCCAGTTCGATACCGGTCGGAAAATAAGAAGTTCTTTGAGCTTTTCCCCAAACCCACTACGCTATTCCTTCAGTAAACCGATAACTAATGGGAGATCTTTCTCCTCAGCATAGCTTCGGATTTGGCGCTTTATTTAGATGTCGCAACCATCCTCTCCTCTTATACACGATCTTGCCTCGCTCTTTCAGTTCGGTTGTCGGAAGAATCCGAATGGCCGGGCCTATGCGTTCGTCCGTGACAACCTCGACGTTGAGAATCACGTCACGTTCGTCCAACTTGAACGGACGGTTTATTCGCTTGCCGGCCATCTCGCACGTGAGTTTCCACCAGGAACCAGAGCTCTTCTTCTCTACCCCCAAGGGCTCGACGTCGTCTACGCCTTTTGGGCCTGTGTCTGTGCCGGCCTCGTTCCGGTTCCTGCTCCGGCTCCTGACCCTATCAGGCGGAAACACAGTCTACATCGACTTCGCGCCATCATCGATGATGCTCGCGTTGCGCTGATTCTCACCACATCAGGACTCGAAACCACGGTTTCGGAGCTTTCGATCACCGAGGATGCGAGTCCTATCACATGCATCGCGACGGATCACGCCTATGAGGCAGCCGATTCAATGAGGTTGCCTGATTATAGCCATACTACCCTTGCGTATCTGCAGTACACATCGGGATCGACGGCCACTCCTCGGGGCGTCATGGTCAACCATCAGAACGTGCTTGCTCATTGCAGGGCCCTGAGCCTGGCGGGAAATGTATCGCCCACCAGTCGGTCGCTCTGCTGGTTACCGTACTTTCATGATTATGGATTGGTGCATGGAATCATCGCTCCGTTCTATGCCGGTATCCCTGCCTATCTCATGTCACCCCTTACGTTTCTCAGGCGACCATTGCGGTGGCTCGAAGCGGTGGCCCAATTTGCGATTACACACAGCGGTGGACCAAACTTTTCGTATGAGTCCTGCGTCCGAGCCGCACAGCAGCAGAAGGAGTGGCAAGCGGACCTGAGTGCGTGGGCGGTCGCAAGTTGCGGTGCGGAGCCTATTCACCCTGATACGGTTACCCGGTTCATCGATACCTTTGGTCCACGAGGCTTCCGGTCAACCTCGTTCGCGCCGGCCTATGGTCTCGCAGAAGCGACTCTCTTGGTCACGATGAAACGGACTGGTGCAGAGCCGAGTTTTTTGAACGTAGATGCTGAGGCGCTGTCCAACGCAGTCGTCCAGATATCTCCCGCATCGGAAGGGAAAATTCGTACATTGGTCGGATGCGGGGAGCCCCTCGAGGAGACTTGTCTCAGGATTGTGAATCCTGAGACCCATACCGAGTGCCCATCACGCGTTGTCGGGGAAGTATGGCTGGCCGGAGCCGGAATCGCATCTGGATATTGGGAGAAACCTCAAGAAAGCGAAGCCGTGTTTCAGGCGACCATCGCCGGATCAGATGGAGGTCCCTATTTGCGGACAGGTGATCTTGGCTTTCTCCACCACGGAGAATTGTTCCTGACTGGACGCCTCAAAGACCTGATCATTGTACGGGGCCGAAACTATTATCCCCATGATTTGGAATGGACAGCGGGGCAAGCGCACCCAAGCCTACGGCGAGGGAGCGGAGCGGCCTTCTCAATTGAAGGTGAGACCGGAGAACGTGTGGTGCTGGTCCATGAACTCGAGAAGCGTGTGCCGGAATCGGACATGATGGCTGCGATACGCTGCATCCGCCGAGCCATCGCAGACGAGTACGAACTGGAACTTCACACAGTGGCCTTGGTCAAGTCTGGTGCCATCCCAAGAACCTCCAGTGGAAAAATCCAGCGGCGTGCCTGCCGAGATGCCTTTGAATCCGACCATCTCACTGTCGTTGCGGCCCATACGCTGGACCAGGATGTAGACGCTGTCCCCGATGTGTTAGTGACTGAGCCCCCGCAAACCCGTATCGAGCAGAAGGTGGCCGAGATCTGGCAAGAGGTGCTTGGAGGAGATCTTCCGCATCGCCATGCAAACTTCTTTGTACTCGGAGGCAATTCGCTTCTCGCAGCACAGATTGTCACGCGCATTCTCGAGACGTTCCACGTCGAACTCCCCCTCAGTACGCTATTTGAATACCCGATATTGTCCACACTCGCCGCGCGAATCGATGAGCTGAACACGGATCCAGGTGTCGCTGGATCGGATGCACGGCACGATCAATGCGCAGATGGTGACGGGAACGCACGGACGTTGCTGGTCCCACGTTCCTCTGGATCCCCACGACCAGGCAAGATTCCCCTCAGTCCAGCCCAGCAACGGCTGTGGTTCTTAGAGCACGTTCACCCCGGGAGCGCGATCAACCATATTTCGATGAATGTACGTCTGCGGGGGTCCATCATTCCTGAGGTGTTAGAGCGGTCCGTACAGGAAATCGTCCGTCGTCACGAGATTCTTCGAACTCGTTTCGGATCGGAGCGAGGCGAGGGGTTCGCGGAAGTATCTTCTGAGGCAATCGTCACGATCAGGCAGCAAGACTTCCAACGATTGGATGCCACGGAGCAAGACCGTCACGTACAGCAATTCCTGGAAACGGAGAGGACCCGGCCGTTTGACTTACGACAAGGACCGCTATTTAGAGTTACCTTACTGGCCCTTGAACCCACTGTGTCTATTCTGGCGTTGACATTCCACCGTCTTGTCGCCGACGGATGGTCTCTCGGGATCTTCTGGAAGGAATTTGCCCTTCTGTGGGAGGCCGGTGGCGATGCACGAGACGCTCAGCTTCCCATAGTGGCAGTTCAGTACCTGGACTATGTCGATTGGCAAAGAGCCAGGCTCGATCAAGGCCTTGGCGAAGTCCAGCGTGCCTATTGGATCCGGCAGCTGACAGGCGCCCACCCTCTCCCGGAGCTCCCAGTCGACCGTCAGCGACCGCGAGTACGCACGTTCGAAGGAAGCGTGCGATCACGATCGCTCTCTCCGGGACTTTCAGCAAGCCTTGCTCAATTCTGCCAACAGCAGCATGTCACGACCTTCATGGTGCTGTACGCCATTTTTGCGACCTGGTTGTATCGCTACACACAAGAATCGGATATCGTGATCGGCTCGATCGTGTCAGGCAGGCGTCGGAGAGAACTGGAAAACGTAATGGGCTATTGCGTCAATACCGTGGCGTTGCGGGTAGGACTTTCAGATGAGTTGACGGGACACGAGCTGCTGAAGCAGGTGCGCCGCCTAGTGGTCGATGCCTACGATCATCAGGACCTCCCGTTCGAAGAGGTGATCGAGGCGCTGTCGCTCCAGCGCGAACGATCCTTATCTCCACTGTTCAACGTGATGATCGTAAGTGAAGAAGACCCCTTGGCCACGTTCAGCGCCAAGGACCTAGAGGTCTCTCATCTCCCTTGGGAACCGACCGCGTCGGAGTTCGACCTCGTGTTGATGGTCGTCAATAAGGTAAACGGCTTGGAGTTGGCGTTTCTCCATGATCCCACGATTTTTGAGGACTCGACGGTCGACCGGATGTTGGGACAACTGGAAATTCTCCTTGAAGAATTTCTCAAGAAACCTGCTGCTCATCTTCACCAACTTTCATTACTGACCGCCGAGGAAAGACGGAACATTCCACTGACATGGAACGAGCCGCCCTCTACAGCCTCAGGTATCCATACGCTTATCGAGGCGCAAGTCCAGCGGACTCCAGATGCAGCCGCTGTGACCTGTGGAGGCCAATCCATCAGCTACCAGGAACTGAACCGGCGAGCGAATCGAGTTGCTCACGCACTATTGAAATTGGGGGTCGGTGCAGAGGTCCCGGTGGGTCTCTATGCCGAGCGCTCCGTCGATGCCCTCGTGGGCCTCTTGGGTATCCTCAAAGCCGGAGGAGGATACGTTCCCCTTGATCCATCCTTCCCCAGCCACCGTCTCCAGCTGATGCTGGAGGATGCTCACGTATCCATCATGGTGACACAGGCGCACCTTCGTCACCACTTACAGAACTACCGTGGCCGAATCTTCGACGTGGAAACCTTGGATACATCTCCCATCGGCGGAGCAGGGGAGGAGGAGAAGAACCCCGCACGAGCCGTTTCGCCGGATCAGCTCGCTTATATTATCTACACCTCGGGCTCGACGGGGCGACCCAAGGGTGTAGCCGTGACACACCGCAGTCTGGTGACCTCTCTTCATGCCAGGCTTCAGTACTATCCGGAGCCGGTCTCTCGATTTCTACTGACCTTCTCTCTAGCGTTTGACGGGTCTGTGACTGGCATCTTTTGGACGTTGCTGCGGGGGGGAGAACTGGTCATCCCATCTGAGACCGCCCATCGTGATCCCACGGAGCTTGCTACACTCATCGCACATCATCACATCTCGCACGTGGTCTGGGTCCCATCTTTGTACCAGGCGGTGCTCGGTGAGGCGTTGAGTACTCAACTGGAATCCCTTCGTGTCGTCATCACGGCTGGAGAGAGCCTGCCCCTTGAACTCCTGAGACGGCATTACCAGCTCCTGCCTCATGCCAGGCTCTACAATGAATATGGACCGACGGAAGCCACGGTCTGGTGTAGCGTGTACCAAACCACGCGCGAAGAAACAGGGGCTCGAGTCCCGATCGGCCAACCCATCGCCCATATGCAGCTCTATGTGCTAGATGAGCGTCTGCAGCCGGTGCCGATCGGGGTGCCGGGAGAACTCTATGTCGCGGGAGACTGTCTGGCCCGCGGTTATGTCAATCAGCCGCACCTGACCCACGAACGATTTCTGACGAATCCCTACGTGCCCGGCACCAAGCTGTATCGGACCGGAGACCTGGCTCGGTATCGAGCCGACGGCAATGTGGAGTTTCTTGGACGAGTCGATCAGCAGGTCAAACTGCGTGGCTACCGGATTGAGCTCGGAGAAATCGAATATGCGCTGAGCAATTTCCCCGGGGTCCATCACGCTGCGGTGCTGCTTCGGGAGGATAAGCGGGACCAGCACCGGTTGGTCGGCTATCTCGCCGGGAAGTCGTCGCTCAAAGAAAAACTCGAAGAAGTCCGCAGTTATCTCACCGCGCAATTACCGCACTATATGGTGCCCTCCGTCATATTGTGGCTCGACACGATGCCGCTCAGTCCCACCGGAAAGGTGAATCGAGAGGCTCTTCCCGTTCCGGAACGCACAACCGGTCAAGCAGCAGCAAGAATTGCTCCGCGAAATGCAGTCGAAGAAGCCTTAGCTGAGCTGTGGAAGTCCGTGCTTGAGGTGCCCGAGGCGGGCATCCATGACCATTTCTTTGAAGCGGGAGGCCATTCGCTCTTGGCCACCCAAATTATCTCCCGGATACGCGAGCTCTTCGAAGTCGAGATCTCGCTGCAGATGCTGTTTGAACGACCGACGATCTCGGCCTTGGCTGAAGAAGTGACGCGATTGCGCCAAGGGGATCGGCAGGCGCCTGCCTTGCCACCGATCATTCCGGTGCCGAGAGATCAGCCCCTCCCCCTGTCCTCTTCTCAGCAACGCATGTGGTTGATGCATCAGCTGGCTCCTGAGAGTACGGCGTATAACATGCCGTTTGCCTCACGGCAGATGGGGCGACTGAACAAGGCGGCGCTCCGGAGTACGATCGACGCCATCTGCAACCGGCATGAGGCATTTCGAACGATGTTCATGATGAAGGGGGAGGGGCCTGTCCAACTCATTCAGCCCTTTCGTCCTCCTCACTGGGTCGAAATGGACCTGACACACCTCCCATCGGCACAGCGCCAAGAGCAGGCAGCTCGGCTCGTCGAGCAGGAAGCGAACCGGCCGTTTGATCTGGAGCAGGGACCTCTCGCACGGTTCCTCTTGATTGAGATCGAGCCCGAAGACCATGTGTTGGTGCTCACAATGCATCATATCATCGGAGACCAGTGGTCATTCGGAGTCATCGGCTATGAGTTCGCCTTCTTCTACAACGCGTTTTGTCGGGGAGACGTCCCTTCGGCCAAACCGATCCTCCTTCAGTATGCCGACTACGCGGTGTGGCAGCGGCGTTGTCTGACCGACGATTGGCTCAGCGCACAATCGAACTACTGGCAGAAGAAGCTGGCCGGGCTATCCAAGCTGTCGTTGCCGACCGATCATCCACGGCCTGTGACGCAGACCTTTAACGGCTCCCATCGCATGCTGGAATTTCCCACATCGTTGATCGAACGACTGAAACAATTCAGTGCGGAACACAATGCGACGGTGTTCATGACTCTGTTGGCCTGTTTCCAGATTCTCTTGAGTCGCTATTCCGGCCAGACCGATGTCGCCGTCGGCTCTCCTATCGCCAACCGAACGCAATCCGCGGTCGAGTCGATCATCGGTTCCTTCGTCAATACGCTCGTCATACGTACCGATCTCTCCGGCGATCCAACGTTCATCGAATTGCTGGCACGGGTGCGTGAAACCGCGTTGGAAGCCTATGCCAATCAGGACTTCCCATTCGACAAGTTGGTCGAGATGATGCACTCCTCTCGCGATCAGAGCTCTGCTCCGTTGGTGCAGGTCCTCTTCAACATCCCGAATGCGCTGATCAGGGAAATCAACGTTCAGGGGTTGAGTTGGGTGCCCTTCGAGGTGGAGACGCAAGCCGCACAATTCGACTTGAGCTTGACAATTGAGACGGAGTTCTCACGAAAAGCCTACCTCACGTTCAATACAGATCTCTTCGAGCCTCAGACCGCCGAACGGATGTTGGGACAGTATAGGGTTCTGCTCCAGCACGCATTGGCCAATCCCCATACCAAGTTATCTGAGCTCCCAACAGTGACGGCAGCCGAACGTCAGCTGATGCTCAAGGATTGGAACCGTACGCAACGAGACTATCCGCAGTCTGAGTGCTTTCCTCAATTATTCGAAGCCCAAGTCGAAAGGACGCCCGATGCCGTAGCCATATCGATGGGACCGAAGACATTACGGTATGGTCAACTCAATGCAGGGGCGAATCAGCTGGCACGCTATCTCCGAACGCTGGGCGCCAAACCCGGTGTGACGGTGGGTATCGGCCTCGAGCGATCTTTAGAGATGATCATTGCATTGATCGCCGTACTTAAGACCGGTGCGGCCTATGTCCCGCTCGATCCCGAGTTTCCACGAGACCGGCTTCGGTTTATGGCCCAGGACACCTCGGTCGCCGCCGTGCTGACATCTGCAGACCTCTCCGATCGGTTTGACGCTCGGGTCTGTCGCTTGCTCTGCCTTGATCGCGAAGCGGAACGCATCGCGCAAGAGGCTGACCACGATCTGACGCCGGTCGCCACGCCTCAAGACCTCGCGTACATCCTCTATACGTCTGGTTCGACCGGACAGCCCAAGGGAGTCGAAATTCCGCACCGAGCACTGGTCAACTTCTTGTGCTCGATTCGACAAGAGCCGGGATGTTCCGCTCAAGATGTCATGCTCTCTGTGACGACCATCTCCTTCGATATCTTCGGCTTGGAACTCTATGTGCCGTTGCTGGTCGGAGCCCGTGTCGAGATCGCCAGTCGAGCTGTTGCAATGGACGGACGACAACTCCGTAGCCTCTGTGAGGCCGTACAGCCGACGATCATGCAAGCGACTCCGGCAACATGGCGCATGTTGATCGAAGCCGGATGGTTGGGCGGTAAAAACATGACGGTTCTCTGCGGTGGAGAAGCTCTTCCTCCAGATCTCGCCACAGCGTTGTTGGATCGAAGCCTCGCCTTGTGGAACATGTATGGCCCGACTGAAACGACGATTTGGTCCACGATCGAGAAAATAGAACGGACCGACCGGGAGATTACCATTGGGAGGCCGATCACCAATACGGATGTGTATATCTTAAATCAATTCCTTCAGCCCACTCCAATCGGCGTGGCCGGTGAACTCTATATAGGGGGCCATGGGCTAGCCCGAGGCTATCGAGGGCGGCCAGAGTTGACGACAGACCGGTTTATCCCTCATCCATTTTCTCCAGATCCTCTTGCGAAACTATACCGCACAGGAGATCTAGCTCGTTATCGGACTGATGGGCGCATCGTGCATCTGGGTCGAATGGACAATCAGGTCAAGATCAGAGGCTTCAGGATCGAATTGGGCGATATTGAGGCGGCACTGAGCCATCATCAAGCCATCCACCATGCGGTGGTTGTCGTACGAGAGGATCAGCACAGTGTCAAGCAGTTAGTGGCATACATGGTCTGCCACGACGGCCCTGTTCCAAGCCAGCTGGAGCTTCGCTCGTTCCTGCGGACAGAAATTCCAGATTATATGGTACCCTCGCTCTTCGTCTTTCTGGAGACTATGCCCCTGACGGCAAACAACAAGATCGACCGGAAAGCATTGCCGTCGCCATCCTTCAATCCTTCAAGCAGCGCCGTCCATGTCGCACCGAGCGATCGAATGAACATACAAATGGCGGCCTTGTGGCAGCAAGTGTTAGGGATCGACAAGGTCGGGGTTCACGACAACTTTTTCGATCTCGGCGGCCACTCCCTCAAAGCAGCTCACCTGTTCTATCTCATAGAACAGGTCTATGGGCGACATCTTCCTCTCGCCACACTGTTTCAGGCACCAACCATTGCCACACTCACGTCAGTTCTTAGACAAAAGCAATGGACACCCCCATGGCAGTCGCTGGTGGCCATGCAACCAAGCGGTTCGGGCATCCCTATTGTTCTTATTCCTGGAGTGGGTGGCGATGTTTTGTGGTTCGCCCAGTTGGCGAGGCTACTCGGCCGTGCGCATCCGGTGTACGGCTTGCAAGCCAGAGGATTCGATTGGAAAGAGGAACCGTTCCGCTCAGTCCCGGAGATGGCGAACCACTACATGACAGAAATCCGCAGATGCCTGCCGCAAGGTCCATATGCTCTTGTTGGCGCATGTACCGGCGGGCTGGTCGCTTATGAGATGGCACAGCAACTGGTCGAACAGGACACAGCGGTCATGTTGATCATCTTGAACAGCTGGCATCCGATTTCATATCGCTCGCATCATAGCGATCTCCCCTTCGGGCTGGCCTCTCCATTGGGATTCCTTTCAATGACCGCGAGGACCCTCGGCGAATTCCGGCGTAGGCCGATGAAAGATTGGATGCCGATCCTGCGACGCAAGTACGAGAAGGTTCGGGCGGTTCTTCGAAAACCGACCGGGGATGAGCTGAGACAACATCAACTCAAGCACATCCAACAAGCGATGTTCCGTGCAGCCGCTTCCTATGCCATGCGGACCTATCCAGGTCGCATTCTTAACATCGTGGCTTCGCAGCGGATTGCCGAGCAGGATACCAGATATACATGGAGCGAGATGGCAAGAGGCGGGAGCCTGAACATAGAGGTGGCGGTTCGCCGTACAGCCGACCTCCTTGTTTCATCGTATGTTGAAGAGGTAGCCAAGCATATCGAACGCTTTATTATCGAGAGCTCTCAAGATTCACCTGTCCACCCTACGACGAATAGAGCTGCGTGAGCATCGCCACTTTCTTTCGTCGATCAATCAAGATTCTGTCGGCAGTAAGGATGCCACCATGCTGACCTCATTCCTGTCAATTGAGCATCTAATTGGTGCAGAGGTTCCAGACTGCATCCCCATTGAACCAAGCGCCGTTCACCTGTGGGGAATTGAGCTGGATGGACCACCACAGTGCCTGGAGCGCTGCGCAGGGTGGCTGGATGAAGTAGAACAACAGCGAGCGGCTCGCTTTGTTCGGAAGGACCTACAGCGACAGTACAAGCTGGCTCACGGAGGCCTCCGAGCCGTGCTCAGCACGTACCTTGGAGTCGCACCGAATCATGTCGCGATAGATCGGACTGCAACGGGCAAGCCCTTCCTCACGAGGGATCGACAAGATCAGCCAACGATCACGTTCAATTTGTCCCATGCTCATGGCCGAGCACTCATTGCGGTTTCCAACGGACAAGAAGTTGGAGTCGATCTTGAATCCGTTCGTTCGGAGGTCAACGCCTCAGCCTTATCCGAGCGCTATTTTTCCCGCTCAGAACATGCGGCGATCATGCAGGCCCCTGAGGAACAACGTACGACCAAATTTTTTCGCTATTGGGTTGCGAAGGAAGCACTGCTCAAGGCACAGGGTATCGGTCTCCGTGGGCTGTCCGACTGCGAGATTTTCCTTGAGGCGGACGGAGTCAGCGCCGACATTCGTCCCCGCTTGGGTGCTCACTTCACCAATCCGCTCCGAGTTCGTCTTCTCCGTTGTGAAAAGGGATGGGAAGCGGCCGTGGCTGCACGAGATTTAGACCGAGTGCAGCAGTACGGCTCACCCCCGGAGTAAGAAGTCTTTGTTCTGGTACTAGCGGATGACCGGCTCTAAGGTCACCATGGCTTTCATCGAGTTAGAAATCAGACAATTCGACTCAGCCTTTTCAATCAGCTCCTTGGCTTTGGCCGCATCACCCCCTGGCTTCAATGTAATCGAAGGCCTGATTGTGATGGCAGTGAATTGGAATTTTCCCTCCACCAACTCCAGCCGACCTTCCGCCGTACTTTCGTAGGCAGAGAATGCGAGGCCGGCCCGCTCTGCTACAGCAAGAAACGTTGTCATCAGACAAATATTGGCGGACGCCACGAAGAGATCTTCGGGAGACCAAATGCCCTCATGCCCCTTGAATTCCGGAGGCGTGGCCACTTGGACCTCCGGTTTTCCTGCACAGGACATGATTCCCTTGCGCTGTTCCGTCCACTTGACCATTGTGTGATACATGTAGATTTTGCTCTTCTGGTCCATTTGTTCTCCTTCGGCTCTCTATTTTCTCACGTTCCTTACAAAGCGGTTGATGACTAGCTCCTCAACTGTGTCACAGTCCAAATAAGAAACGCACCGTAAACGCAGCCGAAGAACCAGGGGAAACTGACGGCACGATGTCCCCACCACTGCCGGTGCTGGCGGAACGCCCAGTTCGGTGTAAACACCTGCGGCTCGTTGTTCCGATCTTCAATCGGCTGCTGCGTTTCATGCAGGTGATAGAGACCCGTGATGAGTTTGGGCTGGTTCCAGTCCTGGGTCTGTTCGATACCCCTGAGCTGCCACTCCCACAAGGCATTCTGCCCTGAGAACCGGCCGAGGACAATCGCCATTTGAAAACAAAGGAGCAGCCCAAAAATACAGAGTAGAATGATCAGCGCCATAAATGGGAGCGCCAACGACTCCCGAGAGATAATCAGACCGATGACGGCTACGAAGATGGAGTTCGCAGTGAGGTAATCGGACAGCATCGTGTGATAGTTCCGAACTCCCGAGGTCCAGAGCGTGATGAGATGATCATAGGCCGTATCACGGCCTGATTCTTGTTGCATCATCATAGAGAGTCATTGGGTGCCACCATTTCATTCACCTGTTCTGTCCTATCATTCCGCCTCCACGAAACCCTTCACCCAATCTCCGACCGCATGCGTGATTGCCACCACGCACAGTGCGATGATGAGATGCTCTCCGATCACCTTCCAGGGAGCGGTCGCCTGTGCGCGAGCAATGAAGAAACTCAGGACTGTGAGCAAGAACAACCCCCAGGCCACGCTGATGACAATCGCCTGATCGAGTGGACCGAAGAGGACAGGAATGACAAAGGTCGCTGACACAAGAAACTTTGCAGCGAATGTGGCGAGCGTCGCTTCCCAGATGTGACTCGCAGGGCCGCTGTTCTTTGATTCTTCGGACACATGGATGCCGAGCGCATCCGACATGGCGTCGGCAATCGCGATCGTGAGAATACCGCCGAGTACGATGGCGCGCGAATGTGTGCCGGAATGCAAACCTACCATCAAGCCAAGTGTGGTAATGACCCCCGACGTTAATCCGAAACTGATCCCTGTCCTCCAGGATGTTTTCATGCGGCTTCATCGACCCCTGTCAGCGCGGGAAGGTCAGCACATAGGCGAGCACATCGCGGATGGCCTCGTCTGATAATCGGGATGTCCAGGCATCCATGGCCGTATTCGGTTTGCCTTCATGGATGCTCTTTAAGAGGCGAGAATCCGGTTTGAGCAGCACGTCGCTTGAGGTCAGATCCGCCACAGGTGGGACAAACTGCGTCGCTCCGTCTCCCCGACCTTTTGGACCATGACAAGCCAGGCAATACTTCTCGTAGAGTCTCTTGCCTCGCTCCAGATTTCGTTCATCCGCGGCAAAACCGGGTGTGGAAATCGCGAGCCAGCAGATCATGGCAATTCCGCACGCAACAGGGAAGGCAGTGTTCATCGTTGCTTGCCCTCTCGATTATAGCCAGGAACCAATCTATGAACGGCCACACTCCGGTGAACGCCGAACGCATTGCTGAACCCATGACGCGATCTGGTCGAGCAAACCAGCGACCGCTCGATTGGCGGCCAGCACACCCCCATAGGCATTCTCGCTCGGAGCATTCTCCACCGTCTCGAAAGCCCTGGTGCCGACAATCGTCGACTCTCTTAAGTCCACAAGCTGCAGCCGAGCTAAGATCCTGACTCGACTGGGCTGTTGGATAAACTCGTGCTGTAGGAGAAATCCATACGTATCCAGGCGATAGTCCCCGGGGATCGAGCTCGGGAGTGGGATCACGGCATACCACGTCCCGCTGTGATTAAGTGCATGGACCATCAACGGAGCAAACATGCGCACCGGTGTATCGGCCCATTCATTCACGGCAAAATATTCGATTTGGAATGGACGTTTGACGTACACCATACGTTGCGTTTCAAATCCCGGCTCCGCTTGAGGGGGACTCACGAGCAACACCGGACCATCGAGCGGTTCACGCCGGACTTCGCTCCGCTGTTCATCAAGGCCCAACTGATACGTATGGATTTCCGGTGAGTCCGATCTGGGCGACAGACAGCCCGGTAGCGCAGAAACCCACAGGGCGCACATGACATGAATGAACCAATACTTCTTCATAGCATGATCGTTCAGGATCTTATTCCCCAGGACCACGTGGTTGTGCCTTCCGTCCAAACACCAACGAGCTTGGTTCTCGCTCCAACTCCCGTGCCACACGAGTCAACGTACCCGTGAGCTGTCTGAGCTCCGTGACTAATAAGCCGGCTTCGGGCAGCGTGCGTTTCGTGAATTGTTGCAGCTCCGGTTTGGATTCATTGACGACCGTCCCAACGGTCTTACTGGTCTTCGCAAGTTCCTCCGTTGCCCTATCCAAGGCCACCACGCTTTTGTTGATGCCTGCAAGGAGGGTTGGAACCTGGGCATTCAACGAGGCCGTCAGCTTCACCAGGTTGTCGGCACCCTTGGCTGCACCGTTCAAACTTTGATCAATCTGGGTTCTATGGGCGGCAATGGTTTGGGCAACATCCGAGAGATCCTTGATCGTGCGTTTGAGCAGCGTTTGATTCTCCTCATCGAGCATCTTCGTCACGCCTACAGCTGCGGAATCCAGATGAACAATCAACTGGGCCAAACCTTCCTCGGAAAGTAAACGGGAGACGGCCTCATCCAAGCGGAAAAACAGCGACGGGCCGGTCTTAATGACCGGATACATCTGCCCTTCCACCGCAACTAATGCTGGTGCCTCTCGGCTGCCTCCCGTCAAATTGACCGTCGCAAGACCGGTGAGCCCTTGGGTTTCGAGCACGGCAAGTGTATCCGTCTTGATCGGCGTTCCGCGGGCGATATCAAGTATCAGGAGGACTTCTTCCGGATTATCTGGCCTCAAGGCAATGTCCCTCACTCGGCCAACGTCGACACCTCGATATTTGACCGTCGAGTCCACACTCAATCCTGCGACCGACTCCTTCATATAGGCCTCATATCGATCGTATGAGCCCCGATAGTCGGTCTTCCCGAGCCACAAGATCCCGACCAAAACAGCCGCTCCGAGAAACGCCACAAACGAGCCGACCAGGATATAGTTGACCTTTGGTTCCATCGTCACTCCATGGTTGGCATTAACCGATTCGTGCCGGCTTTCGACAATCAACAGACCTCAATCGCATGGTGCGGTCACCCCTTCACGCTTCACGCCTGACCCGGTCCCCATTCCACGCCGCCTGTTCCGTAGCTGCCCGTCCACGCGGGCCCTGGAAATATTCACGGATGACAGGATCGTCCGATCGAGACAACTCCTGCATCGTGCCGATCCCAAGCACCCTTCCACTGCCCAGCACGGCCACACGATTGGCGATGCCCCACAAAGAATCCAGGTCGTGGGTCACCATCACCACCGTCAAACCCAGAAGATTCTTCAATGAAAGCACGAGCTCGTCGAACCCCGCGGCGATGATCGGGTCGAGTCCGGCCGTCGGCTCGTCGAGGAACAAGAGCTCCGGATCCATGACGATCGCTCGGGCCAGCGCCGCTCGCCTCCGCATGCCTCCGCTGAGTTCGTTCGGATATTTCGCCGCACTGTCCGGCGGTAATCCGACCATTGCAATCTTGGTGGTCACAATATCTCGAATCAGGTCGGCACTCAAGGTCGTATGCTCCCGCAGCGGCACCGCCACATTCTCCGCCAGGGTGAATGAGCTGAATAAGGCACCGTGCTGGAACATCACCCCGAATCGGCGATGGACCGGATGGCCGTCACCCGCTTCCAATCGCCGGCTGTCTATTCCAAACAACCGGATCGTCCCGTCCGATGGTGTAATCAGACCGACAATCTCCCGCAACAACGTGGTTTTGCCACAGCCGTTCCCGCCGGCGATCGCGAAGATTTCGCCTCGGTTGATGGACAGACTAACGTCCTTATGAACCATTGCCTGTCCAAACTTCGTGGCGACACGACTCACTTCAATCACCGGCGTCTCAAGATTCGTGGCCGACGGCATCAGGAACTACCTCTCATACAGGCTGCACAACACACTACAGGTCCCACCAATTAAGCAAGATGCTGCAGAGCGCATCGAACACGATGACGAGAAAAATTCCTTGCACGACACTGATGGTAGTGTGTCGTCCGACGTCGTCAACACCACCTCGAATCTGAAATCCTTGATAACAGCCCACCAGTGCGATGATCGCCGCAAAGAATGGCGCTTTTGCCAACCCGATGAGAAAATGTCGCAATGGAACCGCTTCCTCGAATCGAGCGACAAACTCAACGAAGCTTACATTGAGCTCACCCATGGCAATCAATATGCCCCCGAATACACCCACAACATCCGCATATACCGTCAACAAGGGTAGAGCAATGATGAGACCAAGCGCTCGTGGTAGCACAAGCAAATTCATGGGCGAGATGCCCAACGTCCGCACCGCGTCTAATTCTTCCGTGACCTTCATCGTGCCGATTTCGGCCGCATAGGCGGATCCTGAACGGCCTGCGATAAGGATCGCCACGATCAATGGTGCAATCTCGCGCAACAGCGAGATGCCGACCAAATCCACAATAAAAATGTTCGTGCCGAACTTGCGCAACTGTTCCGCACCCTGATAGGCAATCACGACACCGACGAGAAACGTCAGTAGACCTGTAATCGGCAAGGCCCTCACGCCGTCCATTTCCACGATTCGCAAAAGCGCCCGCCATCGGATGGAATGCGGCTGCGTTATGGCCCGACCGGCTGCGATGGTGCTTTCACCCAGAAAGGCAAGCCCATGGGTCACCGAGGTTTGCCGAGATTGTAGCGCGAGCGAGAGACGTTCGACCCAACCTGTTCCTTGGACAGCAGACCCGCGTTCAGCCCGAGGCCGGTCGATGTCCACCTTCCGAAGCAGTTCCGCAAATTCCGGTTTCAGCCCTTGGAGGGACGGCTGTTGGCCCTTGCGCCGCAAGCCTTCGATGCAACGCTGCAGCATGAGCGCACCGCCAGTGTCCATGGCGGTCACTTGGCCGGCGTCGTAGCATACGGTTGGGATGTCCGGCCATCGAAGCGTTCGACCTCTCCGCTCCAGCTGGGCCAAGTTCGGAAGGGTCCAATCCCCACGGCAGTAGACCACATTATCCTCGACCGAGATGGTTGCCTGTTGTTCCATCAGCCTCACTTTGTCGCTGACTTGGCGACTCACAAGCCTGCGCGCGACTTCCATCCGCTCCTCTGGTCAAGACGGCAGGCGGGTCTCCAACCTTTGATCTATGCGCTTTCTAAGATCGCTTTCAGTTCAGACCCGGTAATCACCTCGCGTTCTATCAGGAGCTTCGCACCCTGATGAAGTGCAGCCTTTCGTTCTTCCAACATCTGTTTGACTCTTCCGTACTGCTCGTCAACGATTCGCCGCACTTCGCAATCGATCTCGCGAGCAGTCTCTTCCGAGTAGTCCCCTTTTTCGGATGCGACGGGAAGTTGGAGAAATTGTGGCTGTCGCTCGCGCTCCAACGTGATAGTACCGAGTTTATCGCTCATCCCGTAGGCCTTGACCATGCTCTTTGCGATATCCGTGGCTTTCACGAGATCGTTCTGTGCTCCGGTGGATGCCTCGCCAAAAATGGTTTCTTCAGCAATGCGCCCTCCTAATAATACGGCCACTTTATTCTCCAGCTCGGATTTCGTCATCAGAAACCGGTCTTCCGTCGGAAGCTGCAACGTATAGCCGAGCGCCGCCACGCCGCGAGGAATAATCGAGATTTTTTGCACCTGATCCATCCCAGGCAAAGACATGGCAATGAGGGCATGACCCGTCTCATGGTAGGCCACCCGCTCCTTCTCCATCTTATTCAGGACGCGATTCTTCTTCTCCAAGCCAGCAATGACTCGCTCGACCGCCTCGTGTAATTCGGAAATACCGACCTGATCCTTGCCACGGCGCACAGCTAACAACGCCGCCTCATTGATGATGTTAGCCAAATCAGCTCCGGAAAACCCGGGGGTCATCGCGGCGATGTTTTCAAGATCAGCGTCTGGACCAAGCGCCACCTGCTTAGCATGCACGCGAAGAATGGCGAGGCGACCGATCTTGTCTGGACGGTCCACAACCACATGGCGATCGAACCGGCCAGCTCGCAGCAACGCAGGATCAAGAATCTCGGGTCGGTTGGTCGCTGCCATGAGAATGACCCCGATGCGAGGATCGAAGCCATCCATTTCGACCAGCAGCTGGTTGAGCGTTTGCTCCCGTTCCTCATGCCCCATGGGCCCCGCGCCACGCGCTTTCCCAAGTGCGTCCAACTCATCGATGAAAATAATGCAGGGAGCTTTGAGTTTTGCCTGATCGAATAGATCGCGGACCCGGGCCGCTCCGACCCCGACGAACATTTCCACAAATTCAGATCCGCTGATGCTGAAGAAGGTCACGCCAGCCTCACCGGCCACAGCACGGGCCAGCAATGTCTTACCGGTCCCCGGAGGTCCGACGAGCAAGATCCCCTTGGGAATCTTACCGCCGAGCTTGGTGAACTTCTCCGGCGTCTTAAGGAACTCGATCACTTCGCGCAGTTCTTCTTTGGCTTCGTCCACACCGGCGACATCGGCAAACGTCACCTTGATGTCCTTCTCCACGTAGATCTTCGCTTTGGATTGCCCGACTTGCATGAATCCACCTTGGGCTTGGCCAAACCGACGAAAGATAAAGAACCAGATACCGACGAACAGGGCGACCGGAATGATCCATGACAGGAGATCGCGCAAAAAGGTGGATTCAATGACACCGGTGAAGGTGACGCCGTGTTGGTTGAGCTCGCGGACGAGATCCGGATCATCAACCCGCACGGTCCTGAAGGCTTTCTGCTCTTTCGAGTCCCCATCGGGTTTCAATTTCCCGGTCAACACCTGGCTGGTCACCGAAACTTCAGCGACCTTCCCCTCCGCAACTTGCCGCTTGAATTCACTGTATGGAAGTTCTTCGACTTGGTTCAGAGCCAGAATGAAGTCGTGTACGATCACGACCGCCATGATAGCGAGCAGCACGTACCAAATCGAAAAGGAGACCTTCTTGTTCATCGCCCTTACTCCTCGTCGCTACAGAACGAAACCCTCGTCCGCCCAACATTCAACAGTCTAGAACATAAAATACGCACCGGCTCCGAATGATTCGGTCTTCTGCGAATAGAAGAACTGCCCATAGGGATTATAGCCGTGATAGTAGTTGAAAAGAATCCGAAGACGTCTAAAGGAATCGGCACGGGACACATCGACTCCCATGAGCAAGTTGGTATTGATGTGCCAGCCCTGCTCCTCGACCGACTTAAAGTCCGCTGTCAGGAGGGGCGTAATGAGGATCGGAGTCGAAACCAGGCCAAACACGTAAGATCGCCCCAGTGGCGTTGGAGTCCGCGCTTCAAATCCCCATTGCCCCGTCCAGCGGTCGATCGTGGAAGGTTGCCGGCTGACCATCACCGCCCCGCCCCCATACAGGCGTAACCATGTCTGGAAATCATACGACACTATCATGTCGACCTCGTTATACTGAAGGCCGATCGACTGAAAGTCGGGGTTAGCCCTAAGGAGCTCATCCCCGAGGTGACTACTCTGGTGATAAAACCGTAGGCGCGCAGACCAGTTTCCTTGACGCCAGGTTACCGGCACGCCAACGTTGAAATCGACATTGATAAGTGCGGCATTCGACGTATCGAGGTCAAATTGTGCGAAAATCCCCGTCAGCAGACTGATCTGCCATCCATTACATCCCGCACGCCTCGTATAAAATCCAAAATTCTCTCCAATCGCAACAGATCCGATGTTCGCATTGGTCCGTTCATTGCGTGATTGCGTAGATTGCCAGAGGGCGAACCATTGCGGCTGTTTGGGATCGGCCAAGAGGGGACGAAAGAGATCACCCGAGGGAAACCATTCACTGGCTCTTCCCCCCCTTTCAGATTGCTGATACCGGCAATCCAGCACTTCCGTTGGTGTCGCGTGCTCTGTCTTCTTCTCGCCCGATTCGTCTGCGTAAACTTGACCCGTAAACAAGGTGACCACGACTAATATCCCGACCATCCATCGTTCATTCGGCACACTCCGACCCATCTATCTCCTCCCATCCGATGTTCTTGACTAATGTCTGCTGGGGCCCGTCGCCAGCCCTTTCGATAGCATATTTTGAGAGGAAATTCATGTAGTTCTAGGGTCGATTGAGGAATCGCGTTAAGCGAGGGAACGAAGGGTCTTTCAGCTGGTCCATTTCCACCGGTTGATCTCCGGCATGTCTTCCCCATGCTCGGCGATGTACTGCTTGTGTTCGATGCGTTTGTCGCGAAGCGCCTGCTTGGCGTAGCCGGCCTGTGACCACTCCGACGCTGAACAATTTGTCATCGGACTCTCTTCTTCCTACCTTTCATCAGCACGATCACACCAACGATACCAATAACGATGGCTAGGCCCCCGAGGAGCAAGAATGGATCCATGTCCGTCCTCCTTTCTAACGCCTCCCGCAGCACTTCAATCATTGTGAGCACTCTTCCTGGTCGATGCGGCTGCCCGCATGCGGCGCTTCCACTGCAGCCGTAACCAGGTTTCCTCTTCCACAATGACGTACACGGTCACGGCCGCTGTCAGGACCTGCTCCCAAGCGGAGCCGTCGATCGGCGCCGTGTGGAACAACCGGTTCATGGTTCGTGAAGAACCGCCGTTCGGCCGCCTAGGCGGACAGAAGCAGGAATAGAATATACCAGGACCGGCGCTCTCTCGGTGCCATGACCGTGGCATTTCTGTTACGGAACTGGGCTCATTCCTAGTTTTTTCAGTGTGAATTACTCCGTACAATTTCCTCGCGACAGCACGCAGGGCACCGGACATGAGATTTCACAATGGGAAGGAGCTGTCCATGTTCTTGACATGACCCACTTACTGAGGGGAACGCTAAATAGTGCGCATCTTGATTCTTGGAACGCTTATAAACAAGGGGTTTTGAGACTTTGCCAACTGAACATTACGCACTATTTGGTGGTCGGCTCAGTAACCGCAATTCCACGCCTCGCCAAGCGCGACACGATGTTGTGCACACAGCCGCATGATCGACGACGTGCTCACCCCGCAGGGCCTGAAGACCGGGAAGGTCCGCTGCATCGAGTGCGGCGCCGC
The DNA here is from genome assembly GCA_029865225.1 of Nitrospira sp. Taxonomy (GTDB): domain Bacteria; phylum Nitrospirota; class Nitrospiria; order Nitrospirales; family Nitrospiraceae; genus Nitrospira_D. The sequence continues at coordinate 7,317 of JAOUHJ010000008.1, read as the reverse complement.
CTTCGACAATCCCGCTCTCAACAGTGAAACCCATGGCGGGAGATGAGCGAGATGCACGAGTCGTGTTCGAAGAGTGGCATGGCGAGAGTGAGCATGAGCTGCATCGTCACATCGGTGGAGTTCCTACGCCGATCTACATGGAGAGCGTGGGCCAGGCTTCAGGCCGTCCCGGAAGCACCGAGATTCATCAAGCCGCGGAACAATAGCTTTCCCGCCACTATTTCTTCTTCCTCGAAAGTGCCACCGCCGTCTGTCTCCCACTCCATTTCCACTGGCTGATCTCCGGCATGTCTTCTCCGTATTCGGCGATGTACTGTTTATGCTGGATGCGTTTGTCACGCAAAGCCTGTTTGGCGTAGTCGGCCTGGGAGCCGCGCAGTGGGATTCGATCGATGACGTCAGCAACGAGATGGAAACGATCGATATCGTTCATCACCGCCATATCGAACGGGGTCGAAGTCGTGCCTTCTTCCTTGTACCCACGCACATGCAAGTTCTTGTGATTGGTCCGTCGATAGGTGAGGCGGTGGATCAGCCAGGGATAGCCGTGAAAGACGAAAATGATCGGCTTATCGGTGGTGAACAGAGCGTCGAAATCCCGGTCCGACAACCCGTTCGGATGCTCTGTGCGCGGCTGCAGCTTCATCAGATCGACCACGTTGATGACGCGAACCCTGACATTCGGCAGATAGGTCCGCATCAAGGACACGGCCGCCAGCGTTTCCATGGTGGGGACATCGCCGCAACAGGCCATCACGACATCCGGTTCGCTCTCCTTGTCATTACTGGCCCATTCCCAGATGCCGATGCCGGCCGTGCAATGGATGATCGCTTCCTCCATCGTGAGCCACTGCAGGGCTCGCTGCTTACCCGCCACGATGACGTTCACCTTGTTACGACTGCGGAGACAATGGTCGGTGACGGACAGGAGCGTATTGGCGTCGGGCGGCAGATAGACACGGATCACCTCGGCTTTCTTGTTGACCACGTGATCGATAAAACCCGGATCTTGATGACTGAAGCCATTGTGATCCTGCCGCCAGACGTGGGACGACAACAAATAGTTCAGCGAGGCGATCGGTCGCCGCCACGGGATGTGGTTGCAGACCTTGAGCCATTTGGCATGTTGATTGAACATCGAATCAATGATGTGAATGAAGGCCTCATAGCAGGAAAAGAAGCCATGCCGGCCTGTCAGAAGGTAGCCCTCCAGCCACCCCTGGCACTGGTGTTCGCTGAGCATCTCCATCACCCTTCCGTCCGGTGCCAGATGATCGTCATACGGAAGGCGGTCCGCCATCCAAGCCCGGTTGGTGACTTCCAAGACATCTTGCCAACGATTGGAGTTGTTTTCGTCCGGACTAAAGAGACGGAAATTCCGACTTACCAGGTTCAGCTTCATCGTATCCCGCAAGAAGGCCCCCATCACACGAGTGGACTCCACTTCGAGGACGCCGGGGCCCGGAATCTTGACGGCATACTCCCGGAAATCAGGCAACCGTAGATCTCTAAGCAACAGGCCGCCGTTGGCATGGGGATTCGCGCTCATACGACGGTTTCCTTTTGGCGCCAGCTCTGCCAATTCAGGGCGAAGAGCGCCCGTCTTGTCGAACAGCTCGTGGGGTTTGTAGCTCTTCATCCACCGTTCAAGGATCTTGATATGGGCCGGCTTGTCCATGTCGCCCATCGGCACTTGATGGGACCGCCAGTAGTCTTCGGTCCGTTTCCCGTCGATCTCCGGCGGACAGGTCCAGCCTTTCGGGGTCCGGAGGACGATCATGGGCCAGAGTGGCCGCTTCGTAGAACCATTTCGGCCTGCATCGTCCTTGATCCGTTCAATGTCCCCCACGATGGCATCGAGCGTGGCAGCCATCCGTTCATGCATCTCCCACGGATCGTTACCCTCGACATAATGGGGGCTGTACCCATAGCCACGCATCAGGTGATCCAGCTCATCATGACTGATTCGAGCCAGCACGGTCGGATTCGCAATCTTGTAGCCGTTCAGATGGAGAATCGGCAGGACAACGCCGTCGGTGGCCGGATTGAGAAACTTGTTGGAGTGCCAGCTCGTTGCGAGCGGGCCGGTTTCCGCTTCGCCGTCACCGATCACACAGGCCGCAATCAGGTCGGGATTGTCGAAGACGGCTCCGTACGCATGTGAGAGCGCATACCCCAATTCGCCTCCTTCGTGAATGGAACCGGGTGTCTCCGGCGCCACGTGGCTGGGAATACCGCCGGGGAAAGAAAATTGTTTGAACAGTCGTTTTATTCCATGCTCATCCTGCGCGATATTCGTATAGACTTCCGTGTAGGTACCCTCGAGATAGGCATTCGCGACGAGCCCAGGACCGCCGTGGCCTGGCCCGGTGAGATAGATCATGTTGAGGTCGTGTTCGTTGATGATGCGGTTCAGGTGCACATAGATGAGGTTCAATCCCGGCGTCGTCCCCCAATGGCCGAGCAGCCGCGGCTTGATGTGAGCCCGCGTGAGCGGCTTCTTCAATAAGGGATTGTCAAAGAGGTAGATCTGACCGACGGACAGATAGTTGGCCGCACGCCAATAGGCATCCATATGCTTCAGCATTTCAGGACTCAATGTTTTCGGCTGTGTACGGTGCATAATCCCCCCTTCTTTCTATGTCATCACGACTCGGCTTTGAGGATCTCTACCACGGAGCGACCGATCTCACTTTCTTCATCGGTATGAATGACCCGTACGGTCACGCCGCTGCCTTCCTTCGAAATCACGGCCTCACCGGCTTCGTTTCGCATAGGATCGATGATCACGCCGAGGAATTCCAACCCCTCGCAGATGCGCGCACGCACGATTGGTGAGTGCTCTCCGATGCCCGCAGTGAAGACGAGCGTATCCAACCCACCCAGAGCCGCAGCCAATGAACCAATGGATTTTTTCGCGTGATAGCAAAACAGCGCGACCGCCTCGGCTGCCCTCGGATCGTTCTGTTCCTCCTTGAGGAGATCGCGCATATCGGAACTGGTCTCCGAGACGCCGAGCAAGCCCGACTCCTTGTTGACCATCTGATGGAACTGATCCACGCTCATGCCTTCCGTTTGAGCTAGATACGACACAAGCCCCGGATCCAGATCCCCCGATCGACGACTCATGGGAAGGCCGGAGGCAGGCGTGAAGCCCATGGTCGTGTCGGCAGGTCTTCCATTGTAGACCGCAGCCATGCTTGCGCCATTGCCAAGGTGAGCCAGGATGACACGACCATTGATCTCATGCGGAGTACCGACCCGACCTAATTCTCTCATGAGAAAGGCATAGGATAGGCCATGAAATCCGTATCGTTGAAGGCCCAACTTTTCATATCGTCGTGGAATCGGCAGGAGACGAGCCACCTGCGGCATATCGCGGTGAAACCCGGTGTCGAAGCAGGCAACTTGCGGGAGATGCGGATATCGTTGTGCAAACCCCTTGATCAATTCGATCTCACCTGGGAGATGTTCCGGATCGTAGGCACTCAACCGCTGCAACTCGCTCATCACAACCGCTGTCAGCGGTTGAGGCGCACGATAGCGCGGGCCGCCATGCACGACCCGATGCCCGATGGCGACCAGTGGGTGGTGCGTCAATCGGTCTGTGAGACAGCTGAGTAGAGGCTCGATGCAGGCGGCATGGTCTGGTACAGCTATCGCCCGAGAACCACCCGTGCCGCCTCCCTCAGATGTCCATCTCAGTGTCCCCTCCGATAATCCGATGCGGTCGATCGAACCGGACAACTCACGAACCGGTGCGGTCTCCCTACGAAACAAGGCAAACTTGAGTGTCGATGATCCTCCATTGATCACCAGGATCAAGCCGTCGCGGGAAGCTGAAATGGAATCTGTCATGAGGGTTTCATCATCAAACTTCCGATCCGCACATGCCGCTATTCACGTCGGAGATACTCCCCGACCAATCGGTATGCATTATGGAGATATTGGGCCATCATCCTCTGGGTATTAAAGAACCCACCGTTCAACGCTATCGCATGCCGCATGATCTCGATGAAACGTTCACGCTCCTTGTAGTAGCAGGGCAAGACTTTCCGCTCCAGCTTGTCATATAGGGCCGCGGCATGACAGGCATCCATGTCTCCGCTCGGCTCGAGGCAGCCTTCGATCCGATCACCGATGGACCAGCCGGTCACGTCCTCCACATGTCCTTCGGCCCACCACCCATCAAGTACACTCAGACTCGGCACGCCATTGACCGCCGCCTTCATGCCGCTGGTTCCCGAGGCCTCCATCGGAGGGAGCGGCGTGTTGAGCCAAATGTCCACACCGGCGCAGAGCATCTTTGCGAGCACCATGTCGTAGTTCGCGAGATATGCGACTCGAACCTTGCCCCGCAAGGCGTCGCGGAGTTCATGGATCCGATGAATGATGTTTTTCCCGTCCTGGTCACGTGGATGTGCCTTACCGCCGAAGACGATTTGGACCGGTCCGACCTGGCTGACTATCTTGGCCAGCCGCTCGGTGTCATGAAAGATCAAGGTCCCCCGCTTGTAGGCTGCGGCGCGCCTGGCAAACCCGATCGTCAGCACATCGCGGTCGAACCCCGCATTCGTTTCGCGGTTCACATAATCGATCAATGTCCGTTTGGCGGTGGAGTGCGCGTCCCAGATTTCCTGATCCGAAATCTTAATCGCATACCGAAGCGAGAGGTGATCGCGCCGCCAGTCCGGCAGATGCCGATCATAGAGCGATTGAAACGGGGGAGCAGCCCAGGCCACCGCGTGGACACCGTTGGTAATCGAATGAATCGGGTAACCGGGAAAGAGGCTGTGCGAGACATCGCCGTGTTTCATGGCCACCCCGTTGACGAACCGTGAACCGCGCAGCGCCAAGTGCGTCATGTTCAAACAGTGGTCAGGATCATAGGCTTTGAGCCACGCACAGCGTCGGTTGCCCAGCACTCGATGGGCAAGGTCTTGGGGAAATTGATCATGCCCCGCCGGCACCGGCGTATGGGTCGTAAATACACATTGTTCGCGAACGGCATCGATGAGATCGGCAGGGACTCCCTCTTCATAGGACCTCGACGCCAGTTTTTCTTCCAGCAAGGCAAGGACGAGCAAGGCCGCGTGCCCCTCATTCATATGGAGCCGGCGAAGGTACCCATAGCCGAGCGCCCGCAGCATGCGATACCCACCGAGTCCCAGCACGACCTCCTGGCAGAGTCGATAATAATCGTCTCCCCCATAGAGACTATCGGTGAGCGTCCTGTCCCACGGCTGATTCTCGGGGAGATCCGTGTCCAGCAGGTAGACGGGCACTTCGTCGCCCAACTCGCCCTTCACGCGGTATACCCAGGCTCCGACATGCACCGTACGGTCTTCGATTTCGACCGTGATGCGCTGACTCACAGGATTGCAGAAATCATTGATCGGCCAGGCTACCGGCTCTTCATGCTGCCAGCCCTGTTCGTCCAACCGTTGATAGAAATGCCCTCGCCGGTGCAGGAGCGTGACCGCTACCATGGGAATTTTGAGATCGGCCGCTGATCGAATGGTATCTCCGGCCAGCACACCCAACCCACCCGCATACGTCGGCATGGCAGGATCAAGACCGATTTCCATAGAGAAATAGGCGACCAACGGGCTTTTTGTTCCAACCATCTCCCCGATTACTCCATCAGGCATCGTAAGACCTCCCTCTAATTTTATTCTAAGGAGGTCCCTCCCCTAAGACAATATAAGTGCGAAAGGTTAACATCCTTGTAACACCGACACCGGACTACACCAGCTGCTGCTCCCGCAACCTCATCACCAACTCCTTCTTCGTTATCAGAATGGCTCCGAGGCCTGTCACGATCGTCACCACCGTGATCAACCCTCCGACAAGCGGCACGAGAGAGAGAATGAAATAGGCGATGAGCCCTGTGACGAAGGCCCTTGTAGCGGAAGATGAGACCGAGACCAATCTCAGAAGTCGTTGCCCAAGCCACAGCAGGACGAACACCCGCCCTAGGTACAGAGTGACGAAATACATCGCACCCAGCATGAGCCCTATTGGAACACCCAACACCGACGCCATACACAAGAAGGCGACGAGCGGGGTTCCGACCAGCACAGCCCCCCCAACCCCCAGCGTGATCCACGGCCGTTCCTGAATCGTGGTCACAGCTTTCGCCGTAAAGACTGGGTAGATGTGCAGCAGTAAAGGGCCGAGCAATAAGGTCGAAGCAACGCTGACCAATCCGGCAAGAATCTTCATGCCTACAACACCCCGTCGCACCTCCTTTTCCTTTCCCTTGAAAACCTCTGGAACGGGATGTCCTGTGACCGTGCCGAGCACGGTGGCTCCTTCGTCGATCGAGGGCTCGTCCTCGCCCCAATACCTGACGTTCTTTCCGACCGATGCTCTGGACGTAAGACGAATAGCCGCCGCCGCGACAGCGAGATCACCGCCGATCGTCTTTGACAGCGTGACATTGCCGGCCCCGATCCGGACATCTCCGTCGATTGATCCCCCAAGCAACAGATTCCCGGCGCCGATCACGGCACTCCCTTTGAGATGCGAGGAATCCGTCAGATGTACGTCTCCACCGGCGATAGTCGCGTTCCGGTGAACCTTGCCGCTGAGCGTCACCGTCCCTCCGGCTATCCTGGCATCCTGTGTGACCTCACCCGAGACCCGCACCTCACCACCGGCCACGATCAAATCGCCGTCTACGACTCCGTCCACCAATACCTCACCGCCTGCTGCATAGACATCGCCATGCACGGTCCCCGAAATCTCCACATGTGGGCCAAACGCAAAGTAATCGCCCTGGACCTCCTGCCCCGCACGCAATACCACTCGCTTCTGCCATTCGCCCTGTTCCGATGAGTCCTCGGCCCATAGGAGGCCGGGCCCCGACAGACACAGAATCAGCGCGAGGATCACGCTCATGCTTCTCATACAGGCTCGCCACAAGTTGTACACAAGCAATTCGGGCATCGTTGCACCTCGATCACGGACTGTGGCCGGCGCCGGCGATACGATGAAGAATGTACACATGACTTTCCCTCCTGGCCCACTCCCCTTCCGGGCAACCGTGCAAAGATGACACCTTGTTTTCTTGGTTCGGCTGACGCTCGAACGGCGCGAGATCACTCAGATTCTTCTGGCTCTGAAGAACGGGGGAAAGCAGCGGGGGAGTCTTGCTACAGTGCTGAAAGCAAGTCCTGTAGCGGAACACCACATTCGCCAAGGGTCAGGCCGCGCACTGGTGTGGCAGCGATTTTCATGCTGAACGACTCATGGATAATAGATCTATGGGGTTCCTTCAGCGGCTCATGGATGGTTGCAAATCAGGGAAGCGGA
>JAOUHJ010000082.1 GCA_029865225.1 Nitrospira sp. | reverse complement strand
GCGGTTCTGGCAAAAAGCCTGGACATCGTACGCGATCGACTTCCCTGGGCATACGAGTGTTTCTTACAAAAAGCCGTTGCCAACGGGCGTGGGAGGCAAGATCTGTTACGGAATGAAACAGGCTACCCCGACCGCAATAAAAGCCGGCGCGTGGTTTTCAAAATTCACAAACACCAGAGCCTATCCCCTTACTAGGGACTCAGACGCGATGGATGTGCTGGCTTAGTGCGATCAACTCATCGAGGGAAAGAGTTTCTGCCCGGATGGAAGGAGAGAAACGCAGTGTCGTCAATGCCGCTTCCACGTGCTTCTGCTCGTACCCTTGATCTTTCAGCGAATTGACCAGCGTCTTGCGGCGATGCGCAAAGGCTGCCCTCACGAATGTTGCGAACTGTTCTCTGGCTTCTCTGGTCTGCTCCATCCGATCCTTGACTCGCAGCAACACGACGGCCGAGTCGACATCCGGTCTCGGTCTAAAACATTGTGGCGAAACCTTGAAGGCTTTGGTGATGTCCGCCGAATATTGAGCCATAACGGACAAGATTCCGTAGGCAGAACGTCCAGACTTCGCGACCAATCGGTCGGCGACTTCATTTTGAAGCATGAGCACAAGTCGAGGGATGCGATGGGCATGCTCGAGCAGACGAAAAAGAAGGGGAGTCGACAGATAATAGGGAAGATTTGCAACCACGACCGTACCGATCGGCAGTTGTTCGACCGGATACGTCATCGCGTCACCAAGGATCAATGTGAGATTCTGAAACTGGGCTCGTTGTTCGGATAGGTACGCATACAGTCGAGGATCGACTTCAATAGCCGTGACATGACCAGCGGATCGGCACAGGGCTTCCGTCAAGATACCGCGACCAGGCCCGATTTCCAGCACGTGATCTGTCGGAGATAATTCAGCCAGTGCGATGATCTTGCGGACGATGTTGGGGTCGATCAGAAAATTCTGCCCGAGGTGTTTCAGGGCCGCAGGGGGAGAAACGCCCACAGTCAACTCCTGGACGAGGGGGACTGGGACAACTGTTTGGCGAGCGTCTGCAGCGGTATGCGATAACAGTCCACAAGATCGGTAAACTCTTCGACCAAATCGTTGGTGAACGAAGGCCCTGGTTGGATACCGGCGAAGGCGGAGGCCTGTTGCTGGCCGACCGCATCCGAGATGAGCGCAGCAGTACGTGCCTTCCATTTTAAGAGCCGTTCGGTCCCGGCGACGGTATTCAGGTCTTGAAGGGTCTGTTTCGCTAGAGCATCCAGTTCCTCAAGTTGTCGGAGAACGATAGAAAGGCCAGTTTCTGCGTCAGGCGACATGTCTGGGCGATCCCTTCCGGACATGTTTTTGTCCAGCCTTGAGTTGTGCAATGCTCGCAGCTAATTTCATGGCCTCTACAAGACTCCCCGGATCGGCGATTCCTTTTCCCACAATGTCAAAGGCGGTTCCATGGTCGACCGAGGTCCGTATAATCGGCAGTCCTACGGTGAGATTGACACAAGTGCCAAACGCAACAAGTTTCAGTGGAATCAACCCTTGATCATGGTAGAGGGCGACGACACCGTCATACTGGCCTTTTGCGGCTTTCCCAAACAAGGTATCGGCCGGCAGAGGATCGCTGGCGAGAATCCCCTGCTGTCGGGCGACCCGTGCGGCTGGAAGAACGATGCGTGCTTCTTCATCGCCGAACAGGCCATGCTCGCCCGCATGAGGATTAAGGGCAGCCACGCCGATCTTTGGCCGTTTGATTCTGAACAAGGTCGTCAGTGCCAGTTGAGCTAAGCGAATCGCTTTTTCGATCTTCGCTTGGGTGAGCATCGATGGGAGCTCTCTGATCGCGACGTGAGTCGTGACGAACATGATCCGTAATGGTCCGCCCACGATCATCATACCGGACTCATTCGCGTGGGTCAGATCTGCCAACAGTTCCGTGTGCCCTGGGTAGTGACAGCCGGCCATATTGATGGCTTCCTTGTTAATGGGAGCCGTTACCATCGCGTCGATACAACCTAGTCGAGCCAATTCCACGGCTTTCTTGATGAACATGACCGATGCCGCGCCTGTCTCGGCAGCTGCGAGGCCTGGTTTAAATGTTGGCAACGGCGTCTCTAGAGGGTCCAAGACGGCGACCGTTCCTTGTCGGGAGAGAGAAGTCTCGTGGCTCTGAACAGGACATACGGTCAGCCTGAGACTCAGAGCTTTGATCGCTCGTTCCATCACCGGTAACGAGCCGATCACGATTGTTCGGCAAAGCTTTCGCAGGCGAGGTTGTGAGAGAGCTTTTGCGATGACTTCTGGGCCGATACCGGCCGGATCTCCCATCGTGATTCCGAGTAAGGGGAGCGAGGCCTGCGGTCGGGATGATAACGTCTTAGTTGGCATAGAGATGCAGCGTGTAGCCGACATAGAATACCATCCCCGCCGCGAGCAGCCAGGGGCGCCACCGGCCTCCGACCAGGATCTGCAGAAGACATAGCCCCACAGCCTGTACCGCTAAGATCATGCTGGTTAGTGCAGACTGTTCAATCACCCATTCGGTGCCGACCAAACCCAGCGAAACGGGTAACGTCCCTTGAAACACCATCGCGCCTGTGACATTTGCGACGGCGAGACGGTCCTTTTTGCGGTACAGCCAGAGAAAACTATTGGACATCTCCGGCAACTCGGTGGCGAGGGGTGCGATCAACAGCGCCAAAATCAATGGGGACATTTCGAACAGTCCGGCCATCGACTCCGCTGCCATGACAAACAAATGGGCGCCTAAGATCAATCCTCCTAGTCCTAAGGATGCTTGAAGCCCGATCATGAGGTATGAGGGTGTGCTCGCGCCCTTGTCGAAAATGAGAGGCTCTAATTCGCTACTCTCTTCCGCATCCGTCGGAGTAAATTTCACCTTCATGTAATACAGGTACAGACAGATTAATAGGCCGGCGGCGAGGAGATGGACAAGCCTGGATGGACTGAACGCACAGCCGAGCGCTATGAGATAGCCGAACAGAAAAAACGTGAGATCCGTCATGATCTCTCTGTAATTCAGCTGGAAACGAGCCGTCCGCTTGCCGGCTCGAGCATAGAGCAGTAGGAGCACCGCCAAAATGGGTAGCACCAGCGTGCTCAGCATGAATGGGGCGCCGAGGATGGCGCCCAATCCGACTTCAATCTCTTCCTGACTTTCCCCGAAGAAAATGGCGATGATCGGGATTGACGTTTCAGGCAGCGTGGTCCCGATCGCCGCAAAGATGCTGCCAACGGCGCCCTCGGAAATACCCCGGCGCTTGCCCAACCACTCAATGGCATTGGTGAAGAGTGCGCACCCGCCAAGGGTGACAGCAATGGAGACGAAGAAGAGTAGGACGTATAGCAGGACGGTCATGCCCGGCCTCGCTTCGAGGTTGGTTTACTCTTGCCGAGACCTTGTCGATAGGCCGCCATTGCTTCTTCCATGATCGTCTTGAGCGGTCGCCCTGTTCTTGTTGCGATCTTCTTACAATCGAGATACTCAGGCGAGGCCTTCGCCCATCCCGCACCGATATCGGCAACCTTCATCTGAACCGTTCCACCAGGGACTGTGACAGACACAAATTGACGGGGAAGCACGTGACGAGCCATCTCTTGCAGCCGGACGCCCAAGGTGGAGGTTTCCTGAAAGAGGATTTCAAGGATGGCATCGATCTGCGCTGGTCTGGTGAGACAGCTCAAGACGACCCCTGGTCTGGTTTTCTTCATCGTGATGGGGATGAGTGCAACATCCATGGCTCCAACCTCAAATAATCGCTCCATGACATACTCATACGTCTGAGGATTCAGGTCGTCGAGATTTGTTTCAAGCTGCACCACCTGTTCGGTCCTGCGCACATCAGGGGCGGACACATCTTGTAAGAACACCCGCAGAACGTTCGGCCAATCCTTGGGATCTTGGTTGCCCGCTCCATAACCCACGGCCACACTCTTCATGGTCGGCATTGATACGAATTCAGATGCTAAGGTCCGCACTAACGCCACGCCGGTCGGGGTGGCCAGCTCACAACGAGGTCCCTCGGAGTAGATTGGGAGACCCTTTGCCAAGGCCGCGACAGCCGGTCCTGGAACGGGCAAGACCCCGTGGGAGGTCCGTATGGACCCTGAGCCGACGTTGATGGCTGAGGAGGTGACTCTGGTTACGTTCAAGAGATGGCAACCCAGGACCCCGCCGACGACATCGATGAAGGAATCCACCACTCCCACTTCATGAAAATGGACGTCCTTGACGGCAACTCGATGGGCGAGACCTTCTGCTTCCGCCAGTCGATCGAATACCAATCGACTGCGTTCCTTGACCGGGTCTGGGAGCGTGCTGGCAGACACAATCTGACGAATGCGAGCGAGAGTCAGTGGCTTCTGAAATCCGTTTTGAATGATGACATCGACTTTTGTGGCAGGAAGCGAGCCACGCTGCACTTCACGTTTTTGGAGCCGATACCCTTTGAGCTTCAAGGCTTGAAGGCCGGTGACCAATTCGCTCCAGGACAACCCGGCGTCCACCAAGGCCCCCAAAACCATGTCCCCGCTGACTCCTGAGAAACAATCGAAATGCAGATGTCGGCCCACTACATACCTCGTCCGGCCCATGCGAAATGACCGGACATCTTACCGAAGGCGCGTGTGAACGGCAATCATTGTTCATTAGTTGAAGCTTCGTTGACAGCCGAGAGATGCTGTGTTATCCCCCTATACAATGCAGCTGTGTTGTGACGATCGACCCCCTTGCCGAACCCTCCTGGGTCATTCACGATGACAGATTTTGGGTCTTCCTCCAGGCCTTCGGGTCGGATTAGCCGTAGGAGCGTTCTCCTTGTGCTGCTCTGTCTGTGCGGATCCCTGGCCCTGCTCCTTCCGGCAGAGAGCGATTCCCGAGTCAAGTCAAAGGCCAAGCCGTCTCGGGCTCCACGGGCTGAACCGGAGCTCAAAATCGTCGACCTCCAGATTGCGCCAAAACCGTATACGCTTGGTAACGGGCCACTTCAATTCTCGGTAACGGTTCAACTTCCCAAGGATATGCGCGGAGATCTCATTTTGGAAGTCAGCTCGCTCATTAGCTCTCCGTCCAAGAGTTCCGTAAGATTTCTATCGCACCGGCAGCCAGTCGAGATTTTCCCTGCCTCGGAGAAAGAAACGGAACGACAAAAGGTCTCCATCGAGCTTGTCTGGGATGGTCAGGATCAACGCAAGCAGCTTGCCGTGGTAGGCACCTATTCGTATGAAGTTCGGACGAAGTTATTGCTGAATGGGGAGAAGGGGCTTCGAACGGTGATGGTCGGCTGGCCGAAGCGCGGAACGCTCCAAGTGAAGTGGCCTACGGTGGGCTCCCTCGCACCTACGACTCGGGTCCCAATATATTGATTCGATGCGCAAGACAAGCCGCACCGAATCCATTGTCGATATTCATCACGCCAACGCCCGCCGCACAAGAATTGAGCATCGTCAACAGCGCGGCCACTCCGCCAAAACTTGCCCCATAGCCACGGCTCGTTGGAACGGCGATGACCGGACACGGCACTAAGCCACCCACGACACTCGGGAGGACCCCATCCATCCCCGCGACCACGATCACCACACGGGCTTCGAACAGTCGTTCTTTTCGACCGAGCAGCCGGTGAATGCCCGCGACGCCGACATCGTACAGCCGCTCGACTCGACTTCCCATGACCTCCGCCGTAACTCTGGCCTCTTCGGCAACGGGGAGATCCGCTGTCCCGGCTGTGACGACGAGAATGTGCCCCCGCGGCGTCGATTTGGATGGATGAACTGCCACAAGACGTGCATCGGCATAGTAGCGTGCGCGCCGGTTGAGTTTGCAAATGGCGCGCGCGACGGATGGCTCCGCTCGTGTGGCAAGAAAGGGACCCGGTTTCTTGAAGAGTGCTCGTGCGATCGCGACCACCTGCGCCGTGCTTTTCCCTTCGCATAAGACGACTTCGGGAAACCCCTGTCGTAATGATCGATGGTGATCGAGGGAGGCAAATCCAAGATCTTCATACGGCAAGGACCGCAATCGTTCTAGCGCCTGCTCAACGGACACCCGTCCCTGGCGGACGTCTCGGAGTAATCGTTCAAGCCCTTCTGGATGCATCCCTATCCTTTCTCGGGTTTTGCGTCGCGTTCCATTAAATCACTGACCGCCTTTCGACAGGATTTCTTGTCGTCCAGCACGGCGTTGATCTCTTGAGTGATCGGCATGTCGACCTGGTAGCGGCGGGCCAAGGTGAGCGCTGCGCGAGCCGTTCGAACGCCCTCGGCGACAGCCTGCATGCCGGCCAGGATAGCCTCAAGCCGCTCTCCTCTGCCGAGTTGCACGCCGACCGCATGGTTGCGACTGAGTGTGCCTGTGCAGGTTAGGACCAGATCTCCGACACCGGAGAGACCATAGAATGTACGTGGGTCTGCCCCCATTGCCACTCCAAGCCGAATGGTTTCTGCCAGACCTCGAGTAATCAGCGCTGCGCGAGCGTTGAGACCAAGGTTCAGACCGTCGATCACGCCAGCGGCCAGCGCCATCACGTTTTTCAGTGCGCCGCCGAGTTGTACGCCGATGACATCAGTATCGGCGTACACGCGAAACGTGGACGTCATTAAGACTTCTTGAAAACTGCATACCAGTGTGGGCTCGCTGCCCGCTAAACAGACGGCTGTGGGCCGCCCCTCCGACAATTCGGATGCGAAACTGGGACCGGAGAGGACCATCAACGCTCGATGCGCAGATGTCGGCAGCTCATCCTCCATCACCTGAGTCATCAGCTTGGCGGATTCTTCTTCGATCCCTTTCGTGGCGCATACCACCGGCCGTGAATCACCCAGGTGAGGCGCGAGTTGCCGCAAGACAGAGCGCGCGGCATGCGAAGGAACGGAAAAAACAAGGCCGTGGCAGGCGTGAAGGGCTTCGACAAGGGATGAGGTTGCCACCAAACCTGGAGGGAGGGTGACGCCCTTCAGATAAACCGAATTTTCGTGGGAAGTGTTAATCGACTCAACGACGGTCGGCTCATAGGCCCAGAGACGAACTGCCAGCCCCTTCTCGGCGAGGTGTTTAGCCAGGGCGGTTCCCCAAGCTCCCGCTCCAATCACGCCGATGTTGTTGATCGTGGGTGACATCCGTAACCAGCCTCATGACCAAGTCATCACCATTCATGCAGACCGGCGGATTATAGGAAGGCCCGAAAGACCCTGTCAACGAATTGAAGGGGCTCTGGGTTCATCTTCCTTGATCCTGGCCACGGAGCTAGGAATTGCTGTGGCCATTCGTGATATGGTCCCAACATTCCAGGACTCGTCGATAAATCTTATGCAAGTCTGCCCAGCTTGTCAGCGATCTCAACCGCAGATCAATCGGTTCTGTGTGCAATGTGGTGGGCGCCTCGATGGTCGAGCTACCGACTCGTCCGCGTCACGCTCTGCTCGGCAAGCTCAAGAGCAACTGAATATCAACGTCCTCTACGGAATGGTCGTTCTGCTGGTTCTTGCCATCCTATTTCCCCCGTGGGAGACTCCCCCGGATCAGCAGCCGGAATTTCTAGGCATGTCGTTCATCCTCGCTCCTCCCACGCCGGAGGCGGTCGTCAGTCGTATGCTGCTGACGATTGAACTCGTCACCATTGCGATTGCCGGGATGTACGGCGCGTTTCTTTTCAGGAGCAAGTCCTGAATCACATTAGTCCAGTGCCAAGGTCAGGCATTTGGCGGACCCACCAGATTTCATGAATTCATCCAGATGAACGGCATGGGTTGTATAGCCTCGGTCGTGAAGCCAAGTTTGCGTCCCAGGACTTCCTACAGGAAGGACAACATGTTTGCCGATGCAAACGGCATTGCAGGCGAAATTCAGGGCTTCAGCTTCAGGCGCAGCAAAGCAGAGTTCACCGGGAACACGTTCTGTGATGGCAGCCTGGCCGTAGGCATCGAATGCGGCAGGAAAATACAACAACTCACCGCCACTCAAGGGACAGAAACAGGTATCAAGATGGTAGAAACGATCATCCACGAGCTCGAGTGGGATAATTTCTCGGTGAAACCGCTCGCTGAGAATCGGGAAGACACGGATATCTGATCGCTGTCGATAGCCACCGAACCAATAGTCTGGGAAGCCCAGGAGATCGCCGGCGCCCTCAAAATAAAGGCCTTCTTGTAAAAGCATGACGTCATAGCCTCGAGCTCGAAACCACGCCTCGAAATGCACTTCCTCGCGCTGTCGTTCGGGGTATCGGAAGCGACTGACGACGACCGTTTGTCCGACCACGACGCCGGCATTGGCTGTGAACACAAGATCAGGCAACCCGGGAACGGGTGTCATCCGTTCCAGGGCGACATGCAAATCTTGCTCGAACACTCTCATCAATTCGTGCCACTGCCGCACAGCCTGTTGGCGATCCACTCGATTACTAAGCCGCATCCAAGGATTGATCTCGTACTCGATACCGAAAAAATCAGGAGGACAGACAAGCAACCGGCTCATGTCGCCCTCCCCAAGGCTCGGGCCACTTCTGTCAGAAATGATGCCGCATCCATGACGAGGCCGACTGCCTGGAAGCTGCCTCGATCGGCCAATTTCGTCGGTACTGATGGGTTGACGTCCACACAGACGGTGGGAACGATGGCCGGCAGAAGATTGCCGGTGGCGACTGCGTGCAAAGTTGAGGCGACCAGCAGGGCCAGTCCTACGCCGGGAATCTGGGCCCGCATCGCCTGCTGCGCCAGAACGGAATCTGTGATCACGCCCGGCAAGGGCCCGTCGTCGCGGATCGTTCCAGCCATCACCACCGGCACCCCTTGCCGGACACAAGCCGCCATAATCCCATGCTTGATCATGCCGGAGGTGACCGCCGCCTCAATGCTCCCGATTGCTCGAATTCGGTTGATGGTCCGCAAATGATGCTCGTGGCCGTGCGGAACGGCGCGCCCCGCACTGAGCCCATACCCAAGGGAAGTGCCATAGAGATCGGCTTCCATGTCGTGGGCGGCCAGGGCGTTGCCACAGAACAGCACATGAATAAAGCTTTGCTCGATCAGCCACATGAGTGCCTCTCGACCACCAGCATGGATGATGGCTGGGCCTCCTGCGAGCAGGACCTTGGACTGAGGACGGCCTTGCCGCTGTTGTTCTCGGAGATGACGCATTCGTGTAGCGATATCGGCGATGACATGACCATGTGGCCGCTCTGCCGACACCTGCGATTCCATGAAGCCGAAGACGTCTCGTTCTTGGGGACGCTGCAAAGGAACGACACGGACCCCGTCTCGGCCGATCACGATGTGATCGCCTTCCCGCACCTCTCCCATTGGGATCGCACGGGCAGTTGAATGTCGTGCATCCACTCGAACGGCCAAATCCATTTCAATCCCATCCACGTCGATCCATTGTTCATTGAGGCGGATTTGGGTCGGGAGATGTGTCGTCGCGTAGAAGTCGTCGGGTAACACGCCATCGGCAGGCGCACGGCCAGTGCGGCAGTCGGCCTCCCGTTCGATTGAGGCGCCGTGCGGCTGAATTGCCTTGAGGATGTCGTCTAAGAGTGCCTTCGATGTCGCTCGGATCACGATGCGGGCACGAGAGGGTTCTTCCCGCGTCTTGCCGATGTGCACATCCTCAAGGTCGAATGACCCACCCATCATGAGGATGAGATCCAACACCTTAGGCAAAAGGAGTGAATCTATGATGTGACCCTGGAGAGCAACACATTCCTGATGGTGATTCATGGAGGACTCACTGGCTGTGAGTCTATTGTACCACCAGGCTTACATGGCTGAAGTGCGGCAAGCGAGGAAGCTACGGATCAATGGGTGGTGCTTTCATCAGTTCCCTGAGCACGCTTGTCGCATATGCTCCGGGGGGAAGGCTAAATGAGAGAGTCAGAACATCGTCGGACAGTGACCATTCCAGTTCAGTGAGGGGAACGCGAAACGCCCGGCGCTCGCCGCGAAACCCACAGGCTTTTGCAGCAGCGACGAGTGCCTCTTTGGTCGTGCCTGCTTCGGCGATCACGGCTTCCTCGAGTCGTCCTGGTTCACCACTGGCCCAGGATACACGCGAACCAAAGAGGATCCCCGTTGGGCTGATCTCGAAGCAATCTGCTCGTGGCTGCTCCACCTCGGCATCCTCTACAAGGAAGCAAGCGCCATTCGCGTGTTTCATGGCCCAGTCGCCGATGAAGAGTCGGTCGATTTGATCGATCCGCTCCGCCAGCATCTGATTGAACAAGAACGACTGGTAGGCATTGAGGTACCAGATCCGCTGGGCTCGATTCATTCTCTCCCGCCGCCTCTCATCATGAAGAAGTACGGCGCCGACCTCGTAGTTGTCGCCCTTTTTCCCTTGTCGCTGTGGGCCGAAATAGTTGGGCACACCGCGGGTGTTCAATCGTCGGAGAACGGCCGGCACGGATTCAGCTGCATGATCAGCCACGTTGCGGATGATCAAACGGAAGCGGTTGCCGGCGTGGTGGCCGGTCCGGAGTCGATTACGATGGCGTCCAAGGATTTGGAGATCCAGGATCTTGTCGTCGATCTTGATCCCTGCCAGTCGCTCCGATGGGATGCCTTGCAACGACAGTATCTGCGTGGTGATGGCGCGCGCATCTTTTAGTCCGGCAACTCCGATGGCCTGCGCCTTCATGCCCAATGATGAGGAGAGGCGGCGTACGAGATCCGGCGTAGAAAGGCCTCGTTTGGTGATCTTGACATACAGATGTTCTCCTTCCCCGCAGGGAAGATAGAGTGGCCGTTCTTCGACTTGAAAGTCTTCTGGTGCGGTGCGGATGTGCCCACCGATTCCGGGGATCTCGCTGGTGAGGAACGGGTCGATTGATTGGGTCACAGGCTTTATCCTTCTAAAATTACTGCCATCTGTCGAAATGTGTCGTTAAATCTGATGGAAAATGTGCTCGTGGTATACTTTTTCAGCCCATGCCAAGACGATCAGACCACTCACGGGTTGGAAAATGAGCACAAGGCGGAGGGTGTCTTGGTCTGACCATTTTCGATCATTTGTCGGCTATTGTTTGAGCGAGCCACTCTATCGAGTCTTCAGCCTTACACCACATTGGGAATGGGGGTTGTGCAATCATGAAGTCTCCGTCCTCACCAACCGCCATCCCATTCTCGCCGGTCGTCGTGCCGTCCATCTCACCGATCTCCATCTTGACCGATATCACCCGCGGCATGACGAGATTGTTACCACTGTGGAACAGATCTGCCCAGATTGGATTTTCATTACGGGAGATCTGCTCAACGTGCCGGAAGGCCTGCCGCATCTCTTTCGCTTTCTCGAACGCCTGCGCACCACCGCACCTGTATACATAACGTTAGGCAATCACGACCATTACAGCGGCGTGCCGGTAGCAGAGTATGCCGAACTGGCTGATCGGCACAAGATCACGCTCCTGGTGAATCAAAGTGCGATTATCTCAACAGGAGGGGGCGAGCTGGTGATTGCCGGGGTCGATGATCCCTCGCTCCATCGAGCCGATCTTCGATGTATCCCCGCTCGTGCGGACCATCGCTTTACGCTGTTGCTGGCCCATGCGCCGAACATCCTGGATCTCGTCGAACCGCATCATGCCATTGATCTGATTCTCTGCGGGCACAGTCACGGTGGACAGTGGAGGGTACCAGGGATTCCGACTTTCTGGCTTCCTCCTGGGTGCAACGGCCGTGTAGCCGGTTGGCACGAATCCGGCCGGCACAGGTTGTACGTCAACCGAGGGTTGGGCTGGTCATTCCTGCCGTTTCGGTTGAACTGTCGGCCAGAGATTGCTGTGATGGAGTGGGTTTAGGAATAGACGACGCAAGCTGTGTCGCTATCACCCTCGCATCCGTTCCAGCGCTTCTCGCGCCCGGCTTCGGACGGTTTGGTCCCAGTCATGCTCCATGACAGTCTTCAGCCGCTCCTGTGCCTCAGTTGCCCTCAGCCGTCCCAACCCCAAGGCAGCACAGGAACGGACATAGGCATGGTCGTCTTCAAGGGCCTTGAGCAACAGCGGCACGACGGAGAGATCCTGTAATGCGCCCAAGTGACTGGCGGCCATCCCCCTGATCCGATGTTGTTTGTCGTCCAGGGCTCGCTGCAAGGTTGTCGTAAACAGTTCCTTCAAGGCGGGAACGGCCGAATTCAATCCATCAACTCGGTAGTCATTGTTCTCCAGCAGGGCAAAGGCCAGATCGAGCCGCTTCTCCTGTACCGTGGCTCGTTCGAACAATGTCAGAAGGCGGGTTCGTTCCCGCGACTTGGCCAGGCGACGGCGAAGGGTATTGATCGGAATCCACAACAGCACGGCAATCACGGAGCCGATCAGCGTCATCGGCACGGCTTGATCGACGATATAGTCTTGTGCCTCGATCGACAGTCGCTTCCAGATCCACACTCCAGCGACGATGAGGCCAACCAGGACAACCAGCCATGCGGGGTTGATCTCTCCCTGTTCGTGACGATTCAGTTTCTTCATAATAAGTGAATCATACGAATGTGACCGAGGAGTCGTCAATGAATCAACGCCGCTTCGCTTAGCGGTCATCTCTCCTGTCAAAACCGGGCTTGCCCATATGTCCGCTGCATTGGTGCATAATTGACTTGCGACTGCTGCCATATCCATACTTAAATCACGATCGTCGTTGGGGAAACTCGTAAGAATTATGGACCATCGTCCTCAGAACAGCGCTCTGGATAACCATCCTGCGTTGGCTCTCGTCCACGAGACCTTGCCTCATGAATGATCGCGTGTCAGCTTGGCTGGAGAGCCTTGGCCTTGAGGTCTATCGAGAAGCATTTCAGCAGAATGCCATTACCTGGGACGTCCTGTCCGAACTGAATGATGACGATTTGGCGTCGCTGGGTGTGTTGCTGGGCCATCGGAAAAAGCTCCTTCGCGCCATCGTACAACTGTCACAAAGCGGTGAGGGTGATAGTGCGAAGCCTTCACCTTCTACAAACGGCCAGGAAATAAAGCCGTTCCCTTCCGATCGAGATCGAGCAGAACGTCGCCAATTGACGATCATGTTTTGTGATCTCGTGGGTTCGACGGCGCTGGCTGGTCAGCTGGACCCCGAAGATCTCCAAACGGCCATCCGACGTTTTCTCGACACCTGTAGCCAAGCGATCAGCCGATTCAATGGCTATATCGCAAAATACATGGGTGATGGGCTGTTGGTGTATTTCGGATACCCCCATGCCTACGAGCACGATGCGGAGCGAGCGGTCCATGCCGGACTGGCTGTATTGGATTTGGTCAAGGCCCTTCCCCGCGAGGATCTTGCCCATCAGGGGTTTGACATCGCGGCACGCATTGGGATCGCAACCGGACAGGTCATCGTGGGTGAAGTCCTAGGGCAAGACACAGCTAGAGAACGGTCTGTTTTTGGGGAAACTCCGAATCTGGCCGCCCGTCTGCAGTCCCTCGCGGCACCCAATCAATTGGTCGTTGACTCCGCGACGAAGCGCCTGGTCGGAAGTGAGTTCGAGTTTGCGGATAAGGGCGAATTTTCTCTCAAGGGATTCGAAACGCCGGTCCAGGTCTGGCAGGTTGTGAGCATCAAGCCTTCGGCTAGCCGGTTCGACTCGTATCGATCCGGCCGATTGACCAATTTTATAGGAAGAGAACACGAAATGGCGCTTCTCTTGGGTCGCTGGCGTGAAGCTGTCAGCGGTGAAGGGCAGGTGGTGATCCTTTGCGGTGAGGCTGGCATCGGGAAGTCGCGAATTATCCGTAGCTTGCGCGACCGACTTGTCGAGGAGCGTTGCGAGACTATTCAATTTCAATGTTCGCCGTATCATACGAATACAGCACTGTATCCAGCCATCACGTATCTCCGACAAGAAGCTGGATTGATTGGGCAGGACAGTCCGACCATGCAGCTGCAGAAGCTCGATGCACTAGCAATCCACAGAGGCATCGACGACCAGACCACGGTGGCATTACTGGCAGACCTGCTCTCGATTCATGGGGATGTCAAGCATCTGCCATTGAATGCGTCATCTGAAAAACGGAAGGAAATGACCCTTGAAGCGCTCGTGCACCAACTCCACAGGCTGGCGGATCGTTGTCCGACACTCTTCATTGTGGAAGATGCCCATTGGCTTGATCCAACGACCATGGACCTCCTGACAAGGATTATTGACCGCATCCAGCCGATGCGGGTCTTATTGATAATCACTTTTCGGCCTGACTTTAAACCGGTTTGGGCAGATTATGGTCACGTGACGGTTCTGACGCTGAGTCGGCTTCCTCGTCGACATAGTGCCGAACTGCTCGCATCGATGACCGGAGGAAAAGCGCTTCCGCCCGAAGTGCAACAAACAATTCTGGCGAAGACCGATGGTGTCCCTCTTTATCTCGAAGAGTTGACGAAAAGCCTGCTCGAATCCGGCTTGCTCGCTGAAGCGAAGGATTCATTCAGCCTGAAGGGGCCCATAAAGGAATTGTCCATTCCGGACTCTCTGCAAGCCTTGCTGATGGAACGGATAGACCGATTGGGGCCTGCCAAGGAAATCGTTCAAACGGGAGCCGCGATCGGACGGGAGTTTGGTTATGAGCTGTTACAACAAACCGTTGATGTTACTGAGGGGGAGTTGAACGATGCACTCCAACTGCTGAGTGCATCAGGGCTTATTTTCCAAGAGGGCGAGATCCCTGCCGCCAAGTACCTCTTTAAACACGCCCTTATCCAAGATGCTGCCTATGGCACGCTGTCGAAAAAATCACGCCGAGCTTTGCATGCCCGTATCGCGAAAACGCTAGAGGGTAGGTTCGCAGACCGTGTCAAGGCGGAACCGGAGTTGCTGGCGTATCACTATGAGCAGGCTGGAGCCATTAACCAGGCTGTTCAGTATTGGCATCTTGCAGCTCGCAGAGATGCGGCGCAATCAGCGGATGCGGAAGCACTCAGCCACTTTAATCGGGCTTTAGATTTGCTTGAGACTCTTCCCCGAAGCCAAGAGCGTCATGCTCTGGAATTGGACCTCCTGATTGCACGTGGTGCTCCCTTGCTGACATTAAAAGGGTATGCCTCCGATGAAATAGAGCATAATTATCTCAGGGCCAGAAATCTCGCACAGGAGAATCCGAGTTCTGAGCAATATTTTCTCTCTATGTGGGGATTATGGGTATTCCATCTGGTCAGAGGGCCCCTCGCCAAGGCGGGCATTCTGGCTGAAAGTCTCCTCTCGTGGGCAAGCCGGCAGCAGAACCCGGATTTGCTGATTCGAGCTCACGAAAGTGTGGGCTCAACCTATTCCTTCCTTGGTCGGTTCAGCGAAGCCAGGACACATTTATGTGAAGCAAAGTCACTGTATGATCCACAAAGACATCGCTCGCAAGTCTTACCCTATACCCAAGATCCTGGGATCACCGCAAGAATCATACTGTCGAGAACTTTATGGATAGAGGGAGAAGTTGATGAGGTCGAAACGCTGGTAGAAGAGGCCATCGCTATGGCAAGGGAATTAGAACACCCGTTCACATTGGCATTTACTTTGGCGACCGCTTCATGGATCTATTCCACTCTCCGTGACACTGACAGAACCCTGAGACTGACCGAGGAAGCAATTATGCTTTCCGCCAAGCATTTGTTTGAGGTGCCTTTGGCATGGGCAATGTCCTTTCAAGGATGGGCTCTAGCCGAACAGGGAAAAGAAAACGGTCTGCAAAGGTTATTAGAAGGACTCTCGGCTGCACAGAAAGCCAAAGCGAGTCTCAACCATACCTATACCTTGGCGCTTTTAGCAGAGATCCATTTAAGGAACCAACGTGTTGCAGAAGGTTTGAGCGCTATCCAAGAAGCACAAGAACTCGCCATAACTCAGGGAGAGTTGTGCTGGCAGGCAGAACTGCTTCGGCTGAAGGGTGAACTATTACTCGCGCAATCAGAGCAATTAATTATGGAGGCAGAACAATGCTTTTCTCAAGCTTTGACTATCGCTCAGGACCAACATGCAAAAATGTTAGAACTTCGGGCTACAATCAGCATGGCGAAGCTCTTGCGAAAACAGAGTAAACCAGATACGGCTAGAAGCCTCTTGGGCTCTGTCCGCTCCGGGTTTAGCGGAAAAGGTATCAACGCCGACTTGATTGAAGCTCAAAAATTTCTTGAGCAACTGAATACGGCCACTTAACCTATGGTTGACAGATCCAACTCATGCGTCTGACTATTCTCGGTTCAGGAACCAACGTCCATCCCACCCGTGCTGCGTCTGGGTATCTGGTGCGCACCGATCAACACCTCTTGCTTGATTTCGGCCCGCGTACCTTGATGAACTTGATTAAGACTGGGGTCAATCGGCACAAGATCGCGCATATTTTGTTCTCTCATTTTCACGCCGACCACTTCTCCGACTTTATTACGTTCTTCTTCGATGCCGTGATCTACGCTAAGTTTGGTGGGGGCCATCGGCCGCCGATGACCTTAATCGGACCAAAGGGCACGATTCGTCTCTTGCAGTCGATTATGAAGAGCTTCCCCAGCTTTTCACCGGCTCCGTTCAAGGTCTCGTTCAAGGAGGTCACAGATAGGCCGTTCAGGATCGGAGACACCCGTATTGTGCCCAAGCCAGTGGTGCACGTTCCTGATCTCTCAAGCGTCGGCTATCGAATTGAGTACCGCAGGAAGTCACTCGTGTATTCAGGAGATACCCAATATTGTGACGAGGTGATTGGGCTGTGTAAGGATGCCGGCCTTGCCGTGCTCGATTGCTCGTTTCCAGCCAACCGCCCTGGTCCGGCCCATCTCCATGCTGGCCAATGCGGACAAGTGGCGAAGGAGGCTGGTGTCGGCCAACTCGTCCTTTCCCATTTCTACCCGGTCGCGGATCGTGCTGATGTGAAGGCGCAGGCGGCGGAAGAATATCGCGGAAAGATTTGGAAGGGGAAAGATCTGCTGACGATTAAGCTTTAGCAGATTGCTGGAGAACCTTCTGAATGCGCTGGAATTGAACTGGTCAATAGGTCCAAAACATCAGACAAGTGGCATCCCACAGACTGTTCAAAAAGGCTGTCCAGCAAGGCCGCAGCGAGCGAAATGCCGAGCAACTGTCTTAAATGTCAAGCCCCCTGCACCACTGCAGATCGCCACGGAGTTCCATGATGCACCATCGCATTGAGAATAGTCAGCAACTTGCGCATGGCTGCGACCAACGCGACCTTCGGTGG
>JAOUHJ010000147.1 GCA_029865225.1 Nitrospira sp. | reverse complement strand
GCCGTGGATCGTCCCAATAGGCCGGAGCCGGATGACGGGTGGCTTTCATGAACTCTTTGTAGCGAGCATTGGACGTTTCATACTTGTCGATAAGGTAGGCATCGAGCACGACTTGGTGCTTCGCTTCGTCTGCATGTTCGTTGCTCCCCATGGTGAACTCGCCCTTCGGGACCAGCACCATGTCCTTGTCGCCGCTCGACGTCTCTGCCGCTGTAGCGAGTGATGGACCTGCTGCCCCGATTGCCATAGCCATGACGACTTGAACGATGATTCGACTCCGCATAAATGCTCCCTTCTGCTAGTTACCACCAGGACCACCCTGATGGAGCCACGCGAGTGAGTCGCGTAACGGTGCGACGACATTGCCCCATCTAGGTCCTCACATTCAGGATCATGTTTTTCTCCCAGTATGTCCGCGTGCACGTGTTAAGCCTTCTCGCTCACAATTGCTGCCGCGGATTGAGGTGACAGGCAATCTCAAAATCTCGTTCATCGGGAAACGCTTCCGCCATCTCATGACCGACACGATTGCGCTCGCTTTGGCACTCCTGGGATATGGTGAAGGTCTGCAGCACGATGACCTGGCTTAATCCTGGAACTGCGGTCAGAAGAATGATGACCAACATCCACCCAGTGCTGTCCTTTCACGAGATCAAAGGTGCGTTGCGAGTGGCGATCCGCTGATCCCGCAGGCAGACAAGAAGTTCCTCGGATCAGCGGATCGCGATAGTCGCGTTCCTAATCTGTCATGGTTACTCCATAGGGGTACGTCGAGCCTCCGTGGCCGATGCGCCCCTCGATGTTCACGTTCGCCTGCAGGCCAGTGCAGCTGACTGGCTGGTCCGACGTGAGTCGGCTCGAGGAATAGGTCGAGCCGCCGTGGCCGATGCGTTCAATGACATCGACCGGTACGCCCGTTGGATTCAACAGCGTGCAACCGTCCCGCCCGGGGACCATCCCGTCAGCGGTGTCATAGGTCGAGCCGCCGTGGCCGATACGCTCCATCACCTCTATGCCACTTGTAGGAACGGCGATACTCCGTGATGGATTCATCACACCGGTGACTGCGAGCGTCGTGAGAAGCGTTGCGGCAAGGATGATTGTGCCTTTCATGATAGCCTCCCTCATGTTGAGTGCTTCGTTCAACTAATTGGTTTACTAGTGATTGCGAACGGTCATTGACTCAGCGCGTCGGTATCGATTCCGTAGAATCATGGCATCGATGATGTCACCACACTGCACACAGCGGCGTGTGGCGCATTCCAAGTCAGTTGTGCTGTTGGAGAGATCAGTGCAGATTTCCTGCACCATCAGGCCGCCGCACCGGGTGCAGGTTGTTTGGGGTCGTAGTTGGGTGCCAGCCAGTGGCCTGTGGAGTTCTTCGGTTCTCATTTTCTTCTCTGTCATAGACATGATCATGATAACCTCCATCGATCCATATGTCTAAGGAATGTACAAGGTACGTCAAATGTATAAACTATGTTTTTAACTGTGTCAATAGTTAATTAAGAAGGAATGCGACAAACAGTGGACATACCTATTGTGAGACGATGCATTGGTCGTAAGCCCATAAGAAACTTTGACTTATACGATATCAGATTATTGAAATTGGCCGTCCATTTGTCGGCGAAGCCCAGAATGTAGAGCCATGAGAGCTGCTACTTCTGTGACGAGGATGTTGCTGGACCAAAGTGCATTCGAGAAGGCAGCGCCCTGCCAGAAGCAGTTCAATCGGGGCGCTGCCCATTCATCGTAGGGCCGTGATGTCATCTGGCACCTGACCTGCGCGATTTCAGTATGAGGTACCTCGTGCGCACGGGGGAACCGTGTATTCAGTCGGAATCTACCGGTATAGAACAAAGATCATGGGCGCGCTGAAACGTAGGATTCGCAGGCCAACCGCGTCTGTGAATGCTCTGGTCATCATGTGGATGTGTCCCTGTGTGTGGGAGGGGAAGGCACCGTTTCGGTGCTTGTGGGAGTGGCTAGCGCCTTACAAGTCGCCGCGGTTGATTTGAGCAGCCGGGTCATTGTCTACGTAGTTGTCTCTGTGACATAGACAAGGTTGATGGCGCACATGTCCAAGTACACAGCCGTCTTGTCCAATGTAACAAGTTATCTATCTAAATAGTTGACAAACACTAGACTGCATTCTATAGTCTGGCTATTGACATGAATACTCATAGAATTCATAGAGTTGCCAAGCTCACTGGCCTTTCGAAGGACGTCATACGGGTTTGGGAGCGTCGATTTAGTCTCTTGAAACCGACCAGGGGCACCAATCGATACCGGAACTATTCAGATGAAGATGTGATGATGTTGAGGTATTTGAAAGAACAGCTCGATGCTGGAGCCTCCATTGGAGAGCTGGCGAAGCTGGGGCGTGAAGAACTGGTGACACAGGCGCGGGCGAGTGCCCCGCGTGCAGCAGTCGTTGAGAACATGTTCGGCAGGTTGTTGCGGGAGCTCGTTACTACTTTGAATCCCTTGGATCGCGTGACATTCGAAAAGCGATTAAATGGAGCTGTGGCAGTCGTGCCTTTTGATGAAGCGCTCCATGGCATTTTACTTCCCCTTCAGGAGCGGGTCGGACAACTCTGGCACGATGGTCATGTGGGCATAGCGGTGGAGCATTACGTCACCAGTCAGATCCAGCAGAAGATTTTCTCTGCCATGAACCAGCTGCCTGTGGCGGAGTTCGGAGCCTCAGTCGTGGTGGCCTGCCCGCCCGGCGAAGAGCACGATATCGCGGCGTTAGCGGTGGCGTATCAATGCCGGGTTCGGGGTTGCCGGGTCTACTATCTGGGATCCAACGTACCCATAGCCGCACTGGTCAAACTCTGTCACGAGGTCAAGCCAGACCTTACGATCCTGTCTTTTCCCATCGTGCGATCGGAGGACAAAGTCACGGCGCTGATCCAAACACTTGTACAAGACGTAAGCATGCTCTCAGATTTGGCTGTGGGCGGGCACGGCGCGATCGCCATGCGAGACCTGTTCATAAGCTCTCAAATTGAGGTCTTGGAGGACTTCAGCGCTCTCGAGAGCAAATTGGATCGACTGATACGGCGACCCGCGTTGCCTCGCTGAGGAAGAGACAGGTTCCCGATGACACGTTATCCTCTCACGGTATTCTTCGACGGAGCCTGTCCCGTTTGCGCTCGTGAGATTGCGCTTGTGATGCGACTGGACAAGAAGCAACGACTCACATTCTGCGATTTCTCACTTCCGGAATATGATGAGAAACTGACAGGCTTTGCCTCTGTACAGTTGGGGCAAGTCATTCATGCTCAATGGGCCGATGGGCGAGTGATCACAGGCGTTGCGGTATTTCAGGCTATGTGGGAGGCTGTCGGCTTAGGGTTGCTGACAAAACTCAGTCGTGTATCGCTTCTTGAGCCGCTCCTTTATAGGGCCTATGCTTGGTTTGCTCGAAACCGCTTGTGGTTGACCGGCCGTGCGGAGGACTGTCACGGAAGCACGTGCGCAGCCAGCCTAGGTACGAATCGCCTAGAAGCGGACAACTTAGGAGATGGCAGGGGGAAAAATTGTGTAGTGCGAGAAGCCTCGGGTCCCTGATCCTGCTGCCTCTTAAGGCCTGGAGACGGAAACTCCGTGTGGGTAGGGAATGGGCTTGTATTCCCGTCTGAACAGAACGGTTATCAGAATCCTCATTGCAAAGGTCATCTGTGATCTTGGTTAATCGGTCCACGAACGCACCACGCCGGAAATGTGTAGATCTTGACGAAGCTGAGTACGTTGCCGAGGAACGCGTCGACATACTTGGCATAGGCTGGCTGGTGATTTTCTGGGACCACTGTCCAGTACGATGTAGGCTGAATGTTCAGGAACGGATGTCCCGGTGGGATATTTGGGATAGGAGAATCAACCGCAGGCCCCACAAGGCTGCGCATCTCCATCGGTGCAGGTAGGCGCCAGCCTTTCTGGCCCCCAGTGGCTCTGCTCATGCATGTGGAACGAGCCTCATTCCACGTTATCGTTGTAGGCCTGGGAGCGATCTCCCATATCAATCCTGTATCGGTGTCGAGAACGGCTTCGTTGTTGAAATCCGGCAGAATCACAAAGCGGTTTGCGGCTGGATGGGCTTCTTGCCAGTTTTGGACGATGTCGGCGATGACGACTTCCTTTTGTGCCAGTGGGCGGGTTAAGAGTTGAGTGCCCAAGAGGAAGGAGGCTGCAATGATGGCCACAATGGCCGAGTGAAATAACCATTTATTGGGCATCACATTGCCTGGGAGTGCTGAGTAAGTTCAAAGCCTTGCAAGCCTGCGTGGGTATCCTACGCCAGGGATGAGAAGCTGATCAACTAGCCGTGTTGGTGTTGATGAAGGAGGATTGATAGCGCAAGACCGGCAGGGTTCCTTGCCTGACGAACAGGGTAGTGGGCGCATGGTCCTGAGAGGGAATACAGGCCGCTGGTACGCTCAGACGGGTACCAGGCCTGAATTGCCGGGATGAACGAATTAGGGTTGAAATGATTTGCTTTGCAGAGGTAGAATTTTATCTATGATAGGGGAGAGGAACTCTCCTCGAGGTTGTTGACGAGTTGTTTTGAACTCTGTCAGCAGGGTAAAATAGTATCAGCAAGTGGGCTCATTTTAGTTAGCGGAGAAGGAGGCATAACCATGGCCAGTCAAGAGCGCGGGTACGATATTTCGCAGTGGTACGACTCGCGACCAGCCAAGATCGGCTGGTTTGCGATGTTGGCGATCGGCGTGTTTTGGGTCCTGTATCAACGGACCTTCGGGTACTCCCACGGGTTGGACTCCATGACCCCGG